>CANRKA010000006.1 GCA_947631025.1 uncultured Clostridia bacterium
CAATACAAGATTTTGATGCAAGTACAGTAACCGTAGAGCAAGGAAATGATATAGATAGCGTACTTGCTAGCATAACAATTAAGCCAGTAGACAGCATGGAATTCTTATATATGACTGTAAATGTAACAGACTAATAAAAAGGAGGTAAAGTAACATGACAATATTACAAGCTGAAGATGCAGTAAATGGACGTGAAGGAGTCGCAACAGCAGAAATAGATGGACAAGTTGTAGAATTAATGGAATTATCAAATATAACTGTAACAATAGAAAAGAATAAAACAGAATTTAAAGCAATGGGAACAAGAAATACACAAAATAAAGCAACAGGTTGGACAGGAACAGGTTCAATGACTGTAAGATTTGTTTCAAGTAGATGGGCTGAATTAATGCAAAGATATGTAAAAGAAGGTATAGATACATATTTTACAATAGTTGTAAAAAATGAAGACCCATCAAGTAGAACAGGAAAACAAGAGATACAAATACTTGGTTGTAATTTAGACAGCGTAGATATTGCAGCATTAGATATAGATAGTGAAGTATTAGAGCAAGATTTTGACTTTACATTTAATGATTTTAACATACTTACACCGTATAACAGTTTAGTTTAAGTTTAGAGCGATTTTTATAGTTTAGACATAAAGTTATATGTTTTATTTATAAAAATCGCTTAAAATATAAAATAAAGGAGAAAATTTATGAATGAATTAGAAAGTTTTTTAAATTTGCCAGATGTTGATAACATAATAGAAGAAGTTGAACTTCCAAGATTAGGAAAATTTAAAGTAAAGGCAATGAGTGAATTAGAATATAGGGAATATCAAAATAAATGCAAAAGTAAAATTAAAAAAGGTGGTATGGATTTTGATACTGCAAAATTTAATTTATTAATAGTTGCAGGTCAAATAGTAGAACCTAATTTTAATAGTGCCGAATTTTTAAAGAAAGCAGGAATATCTACAGCAACAGAATTTATACAAAGAAAATTTAAGGCTGGAGAAATTGCAGAACTTGGAAATAAAATAGTTGAAATAAGTGGATTTGATACAGATATAAATGAGGATAAAGAAGAAGCAAAAAACTAATTAAAGAAGGTGGAGAAGCTTCAATATGTATGTACTGTGTACTTAATATGGGTTGGACACCTTCACAATATACAAAATTAAGTCAAAAAGAAAGAGCATTTATAGCTGCAGCAATAGATATAAAAATAGAAGAAGAAAAGAAAAATCAAAAGAAAATTAAAAAACCATCAAGTAGGGGAAGGAGGAAACATTAATGGCAACAGTATCAAGTACAATAGCATTAGAGGATAAAATGACACAAACCCTTACAAAGATACAAAAAGCAGGTTTAGAAAATATACAGACATTTAATTCAATGCAAAAAGAAGTAGATAATTTAAAGAAATCACTTGAAGAAGCTGAAAAAGTAAATCCTGAAATTGTTAAAACTGATATGTATGCAGACGCAGTTGAAGGATTAGAAGCAATGGAAAATAAATTAAAAGATGTAGCAAATGGAGAAGACACGTTTGTTACTAAAAATAATGGTGTAAAATTATCTATTACAGACTTAAATCAAGCACTAGAGTTATGTAATAAAGCATGGAGTAAATTTAGTCAATTAGTTTCTGAAGCTCAAAAATGGGTTGATGCAGATAGAATACAACAAACAGCAGAAATACAACTTGAAACAGTAATGCAACAAAGAATGAATGCAAATGAAGACATGATACAATCTGTTAAAGATTTAACTTCACAGGAACAAAGATTAGGAGTAATTGGAGATGAAGCACAGCTCACAGGAGCAAAACAAGTTGCAACATTTTTAAAAAGTGATAAAGCATTAAAAACACTTATACCGGCAATGAATGATTTAGCAGCAAATCAATATGGATATAATGTTAGTGCAAGTGAAATGCAAAACATTGGCAATATGGTCGGAAAAGTAATGCAAGGTCAAGTTGGAGCTTTAACAAGAGTTGGTATAACATTTACAGAAGCAGAAGAAAAAGCATTAAAATATGGAAGTGAAGAAGAGAGAGCTGCTGTATTAGCACAGGTATTAACAAATAATGTAGGTCAAATGAATGAAGCTCTCGCAGATACAGCACATGGAGCAATAAAACAAGCTGAAAATAATTTAGGAGATTTACAAGAAACATTAGGAGAAAAAGTAGTACCATATTTTGCAGCATTTAAAAATTTATTAGTAACAGCATTAACACCTGCAGTTCAATTTTTAGCAAATAATATGAGTTGGTTAGCTCCAATATTTATAGGATTAGCAGTAGCAGTACGGAATATTAACTGGAGCATTAACAGTAATGATAGTTGTAAAGAGTGTAGCAACATTAGTAACAACATTATTTGGAAATGCAGCTGCATTGACTGCTGTGAAAATTGGATTAATTGTAATTATAATAGGAATATTGATAGGAATATTATTATATTTTTGGGAAACAAATGATGAGGTTGCTTATGGAATACAAGTAGCAATAGATGCATTAAAATTATCTTGGTTGATATTAAAAGCAATTGTAATAACTGTAATTCATGGTATAATTGCTATTGCATTAGAATTATGGGCAAATATTTTAAAAGCATTCTATGGAATAGAAGAAGGAATAGATTTATTAAAAATAGGATTTACAAATTTAAAATTACATATTATGCAAATATGTGAAAATATTGTAAATAGTGTAATAAGAATGTATAACAGAGTTGCAGATATATTAGGCAATTTTGGAATAAATTTAGGTCATGCAGAAGAAGTAGATTGGACAAGTGATTTAGAGAATGATTTACAAAATCAAATTGCAGATTATGCAAAATCAAAGGTAGAACATGAAGAAGCAATAAATTCAATACTAGAAGAAGAACAAAAACATACAGATAAAATTGCAGAAGCTTGGTCAGATGTATGGAATACTGCAGGAGAAATGAATGCAACTAGAGCTGATAGAGTAGCAAATAGATTTAAAATAAGTGACTATGTAAATGGAAATCTAGATATTACAGGTAGTGGACTAGGAAATACATTAGACAGCATAATAGGTTCAGATGGTTCAGGTGGAAAAGCATTAAAAACAACAACAAATGACGATTTATCAATATCAGATGAAGATTTACAATTTTTACTTGATATAGCAACAAGAGATTATAAATTAAATTATCAACAAGTAACACCAAGTATAACATTAACATTCGGAGATGTGCATGAAACAGCAGATGTAGACGGAGTATTAGAAGCAGTTGCAACACAGCTTGAAGAAATATACGATGGAAATTTATCAACATAGGAGGAAAATAAATGGCAGTTCAAATATTAATACAATTTAATGGAAAACAATTAACCCTTCCTATTAACCCAGAGGAAATAACAATAAGTAGAAGTGCAGAAAATACAGATTTAGATATTATAGGATTAGGAAAAACTGCAAGAAAAGGTGAGCCTCGGGTTAATTACAACATCAATAGAAAGTTTTTTTCCAGCAGAAAATACGTATTTTTATACAGGAGTAAAACCAAAAACTTGTATAGATTTTTTAAATGAAATATGGAATGCAGAAAATACAAATAACAATGTTGCAAAAATAGTAACAACAGGCTTGCCAACAAATTTAGATATGTATTTTGTAATTGAAAGTTTTGATTATGACCACAAAGCAGGAGAAGAAGAAGATATATATTATACATTGGAAATAAAACAATATAAAGCATATGGAGTTAAAACAGTTGATGTACAACTATCAGGATTAGCTTCTGCAAGAGCAAGTTCAACTACATCAAATCAAGCTCCTCAACCAACACCTACAACAACAGTTCAGTCAAAAAGTTATAAAGTTGTAAAAGGAGATAGCTTATGGAAAATAACAAAACAACTTACAGGAAATGGAGCAAGATGGAGAGAATTATACGAATTAAATAAAGGATTAGTAGGAGCAAATCCAAATTTAATTTATCCAAATCAAAATCTTGTTTTACCCGCAGGATGGTGATAATATATGAATTTAGAATTATATTTACAAAATAGTAATGATGGAACAGTATATAATATAGCAGATGTAGCAGAACAGGTACAAATAACAAATAGTATAAATGGAGAAGCTGGAAAATTAACTTGTACATTGCAAAAAGACCCTAACAATGTATTAAAACTTGCAAATGGAAGTATAATTTCATTTATTGTAGACAAGGTAGGAATGTTTTATGGGTATGTTTTTAAAATAGGAACAGATGCTGACCAAAACTATCAAATAACATGTTACGACCAAATGCGATATTTAAAGAATAATGAAGTATATACAACAGCAAATATGACTGCAAGTGATATATTTGCAAAAGTATGTCAAGATTTTGGATTAAAATATAATGTAAAAGTTCCTACGTCATTTATACCAGAGCCATACTTATATGACAAAAAAACATTGTATCAAGTAATAGAAAGAGGAATGCAACTTGCAAATATTAATGATAAAGCGCAATATTTTATAAAAGATGAATTCGGTACTTTAACATGGAGTGAGTTAAGTTATGAAAAAACTAATGTACAATTAGGCGATGGCTCAATGCTCACATCATATCAATACGAAAAAAGTATAGACGATAATACATATAATCAGATAAAACTATATAGAGATAACGATACAACAGGCAGGAGAGATACATGGATAGTTAAAGATAGTGATAATATTAAACGCTGGGGATTATTACAGTATTTAGAGAAAGCAGATAACGATGTAAATGAAGCGCAAATAAGACAAAGTGCAGAAAATTATTTAAAGGTATATAATTCAGAAAAAGAAACGTTAAAGCTTACAGCAGAAGGAATAAAAGAACTACAAGCAGGAAAAGGAATAAAATTTGTTTTGCCTGTTGAAGGAATAGATAAATGGATGTGGATTAAAAGTGCAACACACACGTTTACAAAATATACTCATACAATGGACTTGGAGGTAGAAATATAAAATGGCAAATGCAGCAAGTAGAATATTAAGAGTAATGCAAAAAACAAATAAGGATACAATTAGTGAAATTGTTTATTTAAAAGTTAAACAAAAAAATCCTTTAATTGTAAATTTAGAGGATAGAATGGACATAACAGAAGATTTCTTAATATTTGATGATACAATAATAAAAGAAAGAATAGAAGTAGGAGATATATTAACTGCAACAACATTTAACGATGGTCAAAGATATTTAATATCACAAGGATTTAAAAAAGAATTAAAACCAAAAATTATAAACAATTTAGACACAGATAGCGAAATTGATATGTTATCAGCAAAACAAGGAAAAGTATTAAATGATAAGATAAAACAATTAGAAAGTAAAATTGCAGAATTAGAAAGTAAAATATAAAAGGAGGTAAAAAATGTTAATCCCTCAAATAGATAATACATTAGAACCAACAGTTCAAACAATAACTTTACCTTCAAAAACTTATAAAATGGACGAAGAAAGAATTGCAGGATATACAGATGGACAAGAAGCAGTAATACAAGCTATATATCATATATTAAATGTAGAAAGATATAGTTGTTTAATATATGATAACAATTATCGGAGTAGAATTAGAACAATATATAGGAAAAGATTTAGCATATATTGAAGCAACAATACAAGAAACATTGAGAGAAGCATTGATGTATGATTTAAGGATAACGAATGTGGTGGTAGATAGAATAGAACAAAAGTCAATTGATACAGTAGAAGTTGAATTTACTGCGACTTGTATATATGGAGATATACAGCTGGAGGTGGAAATAAATGTATAGATTTTCAGAAGGAAATGATTTTCAAGATATATTACAAAGATGTTTAGACAGAATTCCAGATACACTAGACAAAAGGCAAGGAAGTATAATATATGATGCTTTAGCTCCTGCATGTGCTGAACTTGCACAATGCTATATTGCATTAGATGTATATGCTGACCAGACGTATTTATTAAGTGCTGTTGGAGAAAATCTTGATAATAAAGTATATGATTATGGAGTATCAAGAAATGTAGCAACTTATGCACAAAGAATAGGAGAATTTAAAGATACAGACCAAAAACCTATGAAAATAGATATAGGAAGCAGATGGAGTATTCCTAACAATTACGGCGGATATAACTTTATTGTAATAGATGAAAAAGAAGCAGGAAAATATATATTAGAATGTGAAACAGAAGGAACAGTAGGAAATGAATATTTTGGAACATTATTGCCAATAGACCCTATCAATAATTTAGGAGAAGCAAAACTAACAGAAATATATATTGCAGGAGAAGATGCAGAAGATGACGAAAGCTTAAGAGATAGAACAATAAATAAATTAAGAGAAGTACCTTTTGGTCGGTAATATAGCAGATTATAGACAATATGTTGAAGGATTAGACGGAATAAGAACTTGTTTAGTAATTCCTGTATGGAATGGTGGAGGCACAGTAAAAATAGTACCAATTACAAGTAGTTTTGAAATTCCTTTACCTGCTAAAATACAAGAAATACAAACAGCATTAGACCCTACACAAAATAATGGAGAAGGATTAGGAATAGCACCTATAGGTCATGTTGTAACAGTAGTGGCACCAGAAAAGTTTGAAGTAAACATAAAAGCAAAAGTAAAATTTAAAGAAGGATTTAGTTTATCAGGACAAGAAAGTGCAATAAAACAATCATTAAAAGATTATTTGCAAGAAGTACAAGGTGACTGGGCAACAGAAGATGAATTAACTGTATATATTGCAAGATGTAGTGCTGCAATATTAACAGTAAATGGAGTAGAAAACGTAGAAGATTTAACAATAAATGACAATACAGAAAATGTAACAATTAAACCAAAAGAAAATAACAACCCTTATCCTGTTTTAGGGGAGGTAACATTAAGTGAAATTAACTGATTATGTTCCAAAATTATACGAAAATAATATAGAAATGAAAAATCTTACACAAAGCGAGGAAGATGAATTTGAAATTTACCTAAAATTTGACATAGATGAAGCATTTTTAAATCAATTTATAAAAAGTGCAGATAAAAACGGAATAAAACAATACGAGGAAATATTAGATTTAAAACCAGATGCAAATTTTGACAATTTAGATTATAGACGTGCGAGAGTAGTAACAAAATTAATAACAAGAGCGCCATTAAGTGTAAGGTGGTTAGAACAAAGTTTAACAAGTTTAGTTCGGTGCAAATAATTTTAAAATAGAAATAGATAACAATAAATACATATTATCAATACAAATTGCAGGAATATATAACGATACGGCATTAACAATTAATAGTTTGTATCGTGAATTAATACCTGCAAATATGATATTAGACGTAAAATTATTTGAAACATTGAATATTCCTTTATATATAGGAGGAATTGCACATGAAGGCGAATTTGTAACAATAAAAAGTGAGGTGGGATAAATAAATGGCAACTTATGCACCATTCAAATTAACAAATGACGGAAGAGATTTAGAGTACAATGCACAATTAGCAAAGACATTGAAATTTACTACATTCAAACTAGGCTCAGGAACTTATGCAGGAAGTATATCAGACTTACATGCTTTAGTTGAGCCTAAAATGGATGCTAAAATTACAAGATTACAAATAACAGGAGATACAACAAAGAGAAAAGTAATAATAGGGTTTGACTTAAATAATAACGATGTAAGTGAAGGGTTTTATTTAAGGGAAATAGGAATATTTGCAGAGGACCCTAACACACAGGAAGAAAAGCTAGTATTTTATACAAATGCTGGAGACGATGCTGATTATATTGCACCAAAAGGTTCAACAACAGTTTTAGAAAAACTATTCAATGCAGAATTATATATATCAGATGTGGAAAGCATAACAGCAGAAATAGATACTTCTTTATCTTATGTTACACAGTCTGATTTTACAAGTTCTATACAAAGTATTACAACAGATTTATCAAATGCTGAGGCAGATATAAGTGAATTACAAAGTGATACATACAGAAAAAATGAAACCTATTCAAAAGAAGAAGTTGACAGTAAATTAGTAGGAGCTTATATTTATAAAGGTTCAGTTCCAAATAAAGAAGAATTACCTAAACAAGACCAAAAAAATGGTGATGTATATAATATAGAAGATACAGGAATGAACGTAGCTTGGAATGGAAATGATTGGGACGATTTAGGTTCAGTATTTGATGCAAAATATACTAGTTTAACTGATAAACCTTCAATAAATAATGTAACAATAGAAGGAAGTAAACAATGTGAAGATTATGGAATACAAAGAAGTATAAATTATGTTGCAAATCAAGTATTAACTGTAGAAGCTTGGATGGCAGACGGTGAAAGTTATTATCAATTAGTTCAGCTTCCAAATGTTACAACAAATCATAGAGCTAACGTATATTTAGATTTAGCAAACCAACAAAAATTGGTTGATGGATATACTGAAACAGTAACAAATGGAGTTAAGATAATAACTTCGGAGAAACCAACCGAGGAAATAACTTGCAACATAGAAGTAGCATTAATGAAAACATCATAGAAAGGAGGACAAAATATGGCAACTATAGGTAAAATATACGGAGTAGGTGGAGGAGCTAATACAGTAACAATAACATTTAAAGTAACTCCAGAAACTGCAACGGTTGTATTAAGAGATAGAAATAATGAAACAGTAAATCCAGTATCTGATAAGATTTATAAAATAGCACCACGGAATATATTATTATGATATTACTGCCAGTGGCTATATATCAGTTACAAATGTAGAAATAAAAGCATTAGAAGATGAAACAATTACAGTTGAATTAGAAGAATTAGTTACAAAATCGTTTAGTGAAGCAACAGAGGAAGAATTGGAAAAAATGTTAAATGCTCATTACAACGGAAAAATAAATATTGGAGATTACTGGAAGGTACGGAGATACAAGAAAAATACATATAGACGAAATATCGAGTAATACAAATAATAGTAAAACGCATATTGCTCAAGATATATTTATTGTAATAATAGGTATTGAACACGATGATTTAGTAACTCAAGCTGGAGAAAGAACGAAAGCTGCAATTACAGTTCAATGTAGAGAAACATTAGGGAATGAAGGAACACCTGAAGATGTATATTATTGGGGAAAACAACGTACTTCAACAAATTCAGATAATTGGGCTGATAATCCTATGAGAACATGGATGCAAAATAGACTTATAAATGTTGGACTAGCGTCAACAAATTTAAAAACATTGATTAAGCCCGTTATCAAGAAAACTTTAAAAACGCATACGAATACAGGAGTTGTTACTTCAGAAGATAAAGTATTTTGGTTAAGTGTTTCAGAAGTATTTGGAATAACTTCAGATAAATCAATTAAGGATTATGCAGCAGTTGGAACATTATTAGAAGGAGAGCAATATGAATATTATACAATAGAAGCAAATAGAGAAAAATTAGCAAATGCCAACGCAGACGAAGATTATTTTGATTCTTCTACGTGGTGGTTGCGTTCTCCAAGCAGTTTAACAAATACTACCTATGGTTATGAGTGGTTTTATGTAGCTGCTGGTGGAGGCAATACACCACGTTCAAGAGGCAATAATAATGGTGGGGGTAGTGCACCAGCATTTTGTTTATAGAAAGAAAGGAAGTATATAAAATGAAATCAGAAAGTACAGTAAGACCAGAAAGATTTACAATAGAATATTTAGACAAATTTGAAAAATGCACAATAAGATTTAATACAAATATACAAGAAGAGCAAAGACCTATACCAGGAGAGGAAGAAGAAACAGAAACAATATATGTATATGATACATATGTAATAAAAACATGGTATAGAAAAACATTACAAAGTGATGTTGATTATAATTATGATGTATGGCTTGATTTTGCAAAAAAGCAAGAATATGATGAATATGCAAAAACAATAAGAGAACAAAGAGATAAATTATTACAAGATAGTGATAAAGAAATGGTATTAGATAGATTACAATTTAATCTACCAGATAACATAACTGCAACATCTTTATTGCAAGCAGTTAAAGATTTCTTTACAAGTTTAAAAGATGTAATGAATTCTCCAATGGCAGAATATAGACAAAAATTAAGAGATATACCACAGCAAGAACGGTTTTCCTTATGATGTAACATTTCCAGAAAAACCAGAGGAGGATAAAGAATGATAGGTGGAGTAGATATTTCAGGTAGTGGAGGAAAAGCAGAGAAATTTGAAGTAAAATTTAATATAACACCAGCAGATGCAACGCTAGTTGTAAAAAATGTAAAAGACAAAGTAATACAACCAAAAGAACGGAACAACTTACGAATTAACTGCAGGAATATATAAATATACGGTAACAGCAGAAAATTATAAACCAGTTGAAGATGTAAGACTTGAAGTATATCAAGCAACAAATATTGAAGTTTCATTAAAAGATGCAAGAATATATCGGAGTAAGTAGACCTTTAGCACAAGTAGAAACAACATGGACAAGAATAGAAGCAAGTGTAGGTAAACAAGCAAATGCAGTACAAGGAGAAGCAACAATAGATACAACAGTAAATGATTTTGACAATATATACCCATGGAGCGACATAAGAACATGCAGTCTTAATAAAGACGGAAGTGTAAAAGCTTATCTAGGAGATGCAACATTTAGCTGGAATGACGATTATATAATGGTAGAAGTACCAGAGTTTTGGTGGAAAAGAGAACAAACAAATGGGACAGAATATATTTATATTTCTAGAAGTGAGCAAGATGGATATAAAAAAGCAACGAAGAGATATATAGGAAGATATAATGCAGGAGGATCTTCGTCTGCAGCAACTTCAAAAAGTGGTGCTACTCCATGGGTTAATATGACAATTGATGTTGCTAGAAATACAGCCAAAAAAATTGGAACTGGTTGGGGAATAATGGATTTAGAAACATGGTCAGAAATAGAGATGTTGTATACAGTTGAATATGCAGATTATGATTGCCAAGCTAAAATTGGAAAAGGAAGATGCGGTTCAAACAGTTCTGCATTAAATTCTGGAACTTTAGATTCATTTGGAATGAAATCTGGAAGTCTTGCTCCAAGTGATACAACTAAAGGTATAATATATAGAGGACTTGAAAATATTTGGGGCAATATATTCCAATGGCTAGATGGAATTAATTATTCAAATTACCAGGCTTGGATAAGTAGAAATCAAAGCGATTACTCAACAGGCAAGGTTGCAGAACCTTATACTAAATTAAGTTATAAATGTGCATCTTCTAGTGGCTACATAAAAGAAGTTGGCTTTGATGAAAATAATCCAGATATCCAATTACCATTAACAACGGGAGGATCCGACAGCACGTACGTACCAGATTATGCCCATTGTGGTTACGTCGTTGTTTATGTCGGTGGCTATTGGGACCGTACTGCTGGGCGTTGCGGTTTGTGGTACTTCAATTCTGATTCGGCTTTTAATTCGGGCTCGAACGTCGGTTGTCGTTTATTATATATTCCAGAAAGTGAGGTAGAATAATAATGATAGGAAAGATATATGGAGTCGGGGGGGGGGCAAACCCTCGTAACAGTTGAGTTTAAAGTAACTCCAGAAAATGCAAAAGTAACTTTATATGATAGAGATAAACAAATAGTAGAACCAAGAGGAGTAAATGTCTATAAAGTAGCACCACGGAATATACTCATATGATGTAACAGCTAGTGGGTGTATAAGTCAAACAAATGTCGAAGTTAAATTGCTTGAAGATGAAGTTATTACAATTGAATTAAAAAGTCTAACTTCACTAACATTTGGAGAAGCAACAGACGAAGAAATAGAATTGTTACTTAATGCTCACTATAATGGAGAGATAGACCTTGCAAATTACTGGAAAGTTGGAGATACAAGACTAGTGCAATTAACAAATTTGAGTTCAAGTCAAGTAACTTATGTAGACCAAAAAATGACAATGGTAATTATTGGCTTTAATCATGATGATTTAAAAGAGAAAGCAGGGGAAAGAACAAAAGCTGCTGTAACCATACAATGTAGAGAAACTTTTCAAAGAAAAGGATTTCATGGTAATAATGCCCTTAATAATTATGATAATGATTTTAATTGGTTAAAAGTCCCTATGAGACAGTGGTATAATCAAAATTTTGTAAACGCAATGCCAGAAACATTTAATAAATTAATAAAAACAGTAAACAAGAAAAATCTAAAATATCATACTAGAACCGATGAAGCACCAATAATAAGTGAAGATAAAGCATTTTTATTAAGTGTGCCAGAAGTAATCGGAGTATCATCGGCTAGTAACTATGCTGGAACTGAAACATTATTAGAGGGAGAGCAATATGAATATTATAAAACAAGTTCAAATAGAGTTAAGTATATAAATAATAACGGTAATAAAACAGAAACAGTAGAATGGTGGTTAAGAAGCCCTAGTTCTCGCTTCTATGGTGATGGCTATAATTGGATGGAAATATTTACAAATGGAGTTATAACATATTCAGAGAGCCATTATTCATTAGCACATTCACCAGCATTTTGTTTATAGAAAGGAGGTGAAATAAAAATGTTAAAGAAAATAGAAAAATTAATAGATGTAAAAAGTATAGTAACAATATTACTAACAATAGTAGTATCATATTTAGCAATAAAAGGTTTATTTGAAATAAAAGAAATATATTTAATGATAATTGCATTTTATTTTGGAACACAAACAAATAAACCAAGTACAACAACAAATATAACAACAGAAAATTCAAATAATGTAACAAAAAATGAAGAAAATTTAAAATAATGTTTACATTCACACAAAAATTATACTATAATATAAATGAAAGGAGTATAAAAACATGAATTTAAAGCAATTCTATTTAACAAATAATGCTTGTTATAAAATTGGAAGAAAGCTAAATGTACAAGGATTAATGTTACATAGTACAGGAGCCGATAATCCAAATATAAGTAGATATGTTCCTTTAGAAGTAGTAAAACCAAATAACTGGAATACAAATACTCCACGGTGGACGAGAAGTATGCGTTCATGGCTTTATTGGAAAGTTAGAAGATGGAAGTATCGCAACTGTGCAAACTCTTCCATGGGATATGCAAGGTTGGCATTGTGATGGAAAAGGAAATCAAACTCATATTGGAATAGAGATATGCGAAGATGGATTAAATGATGCAAATTATTTCAACCAAGTATATAATGAAGCAGTTGAAACTTTTGCTTATCTTTGTAAAACATTTCGCTTAAATCCAATGACTGATATTTTATGTCATTGTGAAGGTCATTCTAAAGGCATAGCAAGTAATCATTCAGACGTAATGCATTGGTTTCCAAAGTTTGGCAAATCAATGGATACATTTAGAAACGACGTTAATGCAAAAGTTAATGAAGGAACAGTACCTCAACCAAATGTTACTCCAAATAATAAAATAGACGTAAAATATCAAGTTTATGTAAGTAAATGGTTGCCTGATGTAATAAATACAACAGATTATGCAGGAATTTATGGCAAACCAATTACTGGATTAAGAGCAAACACAGTAGGTTCAGAAAATACTGCTGGAAAACTTATTTATAGAGTACATACAAAAAATGGTAAATGGCTTGGAGAAATAACTGACAGAGAAAAAGATAAATCCGGAGATAATTTTGCTGGAATATTAAGTAAACAAATTGACGGAGTTATGATAAAAGGAACAAAAGTAAAAGCAAAATATAGAGTACATTTAATTAATGGAGGCTGGTTGCCTTGGGTAGATGGTTATAATGAAAACGATGCAGTAAACGGCTATGCAGGAAAATTAGGTCAAGCTATTGACGGAATACAAATTGAGGTGCTATAATAATGGAAGATAAAGATTACAACAATCAAGTAATTAAAGATTTAAAAGCAGATGTGAAAGAACTTGAAGGTCGTATATTGTTAATTGAAACAAGTAGACAAAAAACAGAGTTTCAATATAATGAAATCATGAAGTCGTTAAACAAATTAAATAACCATACAATACCTGATTTAATGAAACAAATAGAAGATTTAAGGAATAAGCCAGCAAAAAGATATGACCAAGCTGTAAGTGGTATATTAGGAGCAATATTTGGAGCAATTGGTGCTTATATTGTTAATAAATTTTTAGGAGGACATTAAATGAAAATGGAAGATAATATAAAAGATACAATGACAGCGAGGGTGGTAAAAGAAATAAAAGATGTAGACAATAATGTAACGGGAGTATTAGTACCAATATTAAGAGATACAGTTGCAGATTATAGAAAAGTAGTAAACAAACAATTTATATTAATTGTAATATTAGTAGCTGTAATTGCATTATTAAGCTCATTAGGATTTTATTATATATATAGACAAACAAAAGAATATAAAGAATTTTTAAGCCAATTTGATTTTGAAACAGAAGATTATATTTATACTCAAGATTTAGATGCAACAGATGGTCGGAAATATTACAAATACAAGTATAGACCAAAATTAAAGAGGTAATATATGGCACATTTATTTCAACAATTAAAAATTAAAAAAGCAAAAGCAAAAAATAATAAAGCAAAATATACATTAAGAACTAAAAAAGTAACAAAAACAACTAAAGCAAAAACTGGTACAACTAGCAGTACAAAGAAATACGCTTATATATCAAAAAAGATAAACAAAAAAGGAAAATATACCTATAAATATTAGAGGGTAGAAAATGAGCGAAAATGTAAAAAATATAAATAAATTTTTCAAACTGGCGACAAAATCAGATATAAATAAACTAAAAGAAGAAATAAATTTAAGTGAACATTTAGAAAAAGTATTGCAAATGTTTTACATACAAGAAAAAGATATAAACATGATAGCATACGAATTAGGATACAGCAGAGGAAAGATAGAAGCAGACTTAAGACAAATTAGGAAGAAAATTTCAATACAGTTGAATAAACCATAGAAAACACTCTCCTTTATAGCAAGGTTATAATTAACCTTGCTCTTTTTTTATGCTTAAATAAGTTTTTTGTAAGTTTTTTGTAAGTTAAATAAAAATTGAGCTAACTATAATATAAATGTAAGAGGTAAAAGATGAATAATTTTGAAAAAGCAGATAAAATTTTAGAAAATTTATTAAATGCAACTTATGAAGAAAGCAACAAAATGATACAAAAAGGATATTTCTCAAAAGATTTTGTAGAATTATGTCGGAATAGTAGTATCATTAGCATATGGAAGGTATGGTAAAGATGATAAGTAGATTAATAGATATGAATGTAAAAACAGTATCAAATAAAGAAAAATCAAATAAAATTGCAACAAATTATAGTATTCAAGATTATGCAAAAGCATTTATTAATGGAATGGAAAAAACGCAGTTGCAAAGATTTAAAAAGATGTTAGAAAATAATATACAGGCAGGAATGAGTATAGCAGAAAATTATGGAATAGATTACAATAAATTTATAACAGAAGTCAAAAATGAATTAAATGTAAATTAAAGGAGGAAATTAATTTATGAATTATTATCAACCACAAAATGCTGGATTTTATAATCCATATTATGGGCAACAAATGCAACAACCTCAGCAAAATGTAAATTATACTCAAGCAAATTATCAACAACCTGTGCAACAACCAATACAAGCTTATAAACCACAAACAGGATTACAAGGGAAATCAGTCGATAGCATAGATGTAGTAAAAGCAACAGATATACCTTTAGATTTTTCAGTAAGCTATTTTCCACTAACTGACGGAACAGCAATTGTAACTAAACAGTTAATGCAAGATGGAACAAGTAAAATGACAATATATAAACCAATAGAAGATAATGAGAATACAACTAGCATTAAATTTGTAACAATGGAAGATTTACAAAAAGAGATGAAAAAAGTTGATAATGCTGAGATTAAAGATGAATTAAAGGGAATTAAAAAGCAAATAAAAGATATAACAAAAGAAATAGACGATTTAAAGGAGGAATAACAATATGAACCCTATGCAACTTTTACAAACATTTATGGGAAAAGGTGGAAATCCTATGCAATTTGTTATGGAAGCAATTGGAGTTAATAAAAATCCAATGTTCGATAATCTCATAAAAATGGCGCAAAAAGGCGATAATAAAGGTGTAGAAACATTTGCTAGAAATTATTTTAAAGGTCAACGGAAAAGACTTTGATAAAGAGTATGGAGAATTTATGAAATTAGTTAATAAAAAATAGAAGTATGCTTTAATCAGCATACTTCCAAATATAACCATTGGTTTGCTTAAATCTACCTGTACAAGCTCTCCAAATAGAACTTCTACAAATACCAAGTTCATTGATAATATCATAAATAGAATTCCACTGCTTAATAAAATTTCCTTGTAAATCATACTGATTAATTTTTCTAATTCTTGGATTATTATTACCAGAAAAATCAGCTCTTAATCCATTTTGTTTAGCGTGTTGCATATTTTGTTTAGCAGTACACCACTCTAAATTATTAACACAATTATTCAATTTATTGCCATCAATATGATTTACTTGAGAATAATTATTTGGATTAGGTATAAATGCTTGTGCTACTAATCTATGAACTTGATAGGATTTTTGAAGTTTATTTTTAAATAAAGACACAATCATATATCCGTGTGAATTGTTATATTGACCAATATTATGAACTGTTTTAAAATGATTTGCTTTATTGGGCTGACTTCTTATATTACCTAAATTACTTACTTGATATTGTCCTTCAAAATCTTCAATATCTTTCCATATTTCTTGCATAATAACTCCTTTCTGTGGAAAGAAAAAGGAACTTATATAAATGCACTAATATAGGTTATTTAATGTGAGTTAAGATGCCTATAAAAGTACATTTATATAAATTCCTTAATCTTAACTCACATCTATAATTATAACACGCGTGGAGATGTTTGTAAAGAGGAATTTTAAAAATATATTTTTAAAAGGAGGAAAAACGTATGAATTATGGTGAGAGTTATTCCTTAAGTGATATCGCTGCAGCTACTGGTAACGGCGGAAACAACGGAAATAATTCAGGTTTTGGCAATGGAGAAGGCAGTTGGTGGATTATTGTTTTCTTAATATTTGCATTTCTTGGATGGGGCAGAGGATTTGGAGGAAATGATGGAAACGGCTCAAACGGAAGTGGTTCTGTAATGGATGCTTATGTATTAAATTCTGATTTTGCAACCTTACAAAGATTAATGGAAAGTGGATTTGATAGAGTATCAACAGGAATAAATCAAGTAAATCAAGGTATCTGTAATTTAGGATATAGTACACTTGAAAACTTTAATACAACAAATATGGGAGTAGCAACAGGTTTTGCTAACTTAAACAATGCTCTATGTAATCAATCTTTCCAAATTGAAAGAGGAATTGCTGGAGTTGGAACACAAATTCAAAACTGCTGCTGTGACCTAAGACAACAGATAGCTGATACAAGTTGTGGAATTCAAAGAAGTCTTGACGGTGTAAATTACAATATGGCAATGAATACTAATAATATTCAAAGCAGTATGTGTAACAACACAAGAGATATAATCGAAAGTCAAAATTGTGGAACAAGAGCAATCCTTGACGCATTAAACAGCTATAAACTAGAAGAGAAAAATGCACAAATAACTGCATTACAAAATCAATTAAACAATGCTGAATTAAGAGCTAGTCAAGAAGCACAAACAAATTACTTATATACAGCTATTACTGACAAATTATCTCCTTGTCCAAAACCTTCATATTTGACTTGCAATCCTAATGGACCATTAAATTATTCTGTTACTGGAAATTGTGGATGCAATTCAGGTTGTGGATGTGGAAGTTTTTAATTAAATATTAAGCAAAAATCTTTTTAAGATAACCTATTTTTAGGACTTGCAAAAATAAATAAAGAGGGTAGCAAGTTCTATCCTCTTTTAATTATATAAAAGAAAGGAAGATGTAAAATGATACAAAGTTACATTCAAAGTACACCTGTTACATTAACTTCAAACGATAGTTCTGTTGCATTTCAAACAGATTGTATAAGAACTAATAGTTGTAATGGATGTGGTAGTTGGTTATGTCATAACTGTGGTTCTGCTAATTATGATATAGTAAAAGGTGGATTATATGAAATAAGCTTTAATGCTTCTGTTTCAAGTGCAACAGCTGGAACTATTGCTTTCGGACTTTTTAACAATGGAGAATTAATACCAGGAACAGTAATGGCAGAAACAATTGCAGCAGCAGATACTTACGCAAATATAGGAATAGATAAAGTAATAAGAGTATGTTGCAATGGAAATGCAAATATAACGGTAAGAGCAATTCCAACAGTTCCAACACCAAGTACACCTGCAACACCAATTACAACAGTAGCAGCTCCAATTATTACAAGTGCAAATCTTGTAATTAGGAGAGTAAGCTAGGAGGTGTTAAGTTATGCACGAAGTTAAAGAGAAAGTAAAAGAGAAAATCAACGAAGTTGTTGAACAAGGTATTGAAATGAACAATATAGATGTTTTAGGCAAATTAGTTGATATTCACAAAGATATTTCCAATGAAGAATATTGGAAAATTAAAGAGGAGGTATATAAAGATGAATTATCGCGGATATGGAAGAGGAAGCTACGGTAGAGATGAATACGGTAGAGATGAATACGGACGTAGAGGAGTTAAAGGAACAGGAAGAGGAAGATATAGTAGACGTGGAAATTACAGAGGGGAAGAAATGATAGACAATATGTATTCTAACTACGGAGAATATTCAGAAGGCAAAGAAGAATATGAAAGAGGAAACTATGGTGCAAAAGAAGATACAATGAAATCTTTGGATTGCATGTTGCAGGCTGCAACCGACTTCATAGATTATCTTGAAGAAGAAGCAGAAGGACAGGAAGAAAAAACGCTTATTAAAGAATATCGTAAAGAAATAGGAAAGATGTAATATGTGGAAATATTATAATGCAAATGCAATGGGAAAAAACATAGAGGATTGTACTATCCGAGCTATCAGCTGTGCGACAGGTAAAAGTTGGGATTATGTATATGAACATTTAAGTGATATAGCACAAGCACAAGGAGAAATGATGTCAAATAGAGGGTTTATTCAAAATTATCTTAATAGAAGGTATGAAAAAATACCCTTTAAAGGAACTGTAGGAGAAGCTTCAAGAGAATTTAAAGATAATATATTATTAATTACAATGAGAGGGCATATCACTTGTTCAAAATATCGGAACTATCTATGACAGTTTTGACCCTTCTTATGATGAAGTAGAATATGTGTGGATAGTAGAATAAAAAAATAAGGGGAGACTTAAAAATCTTCCCTTATTATGAATAATACTAAATATCATTTATATTATAGTATAATAAATAAATTTTGTAAAGAGGTAAAAAATGGAAAATAATAAAGAAGAAACTTTTAACCTATTTATTGGATTTGTTCAAATGTTAGATTTTTGGTTAAATATAGCACAAGTAAGCAATGATGAATTATTTAAAGAACTGCAAAAGCAAGACCAAATATTAAATGAACAAAATGAAAAATACTTAAAAAAGATTTTACAAAATCAAAAATATATAATAAAATTATTAGAAGAAAAATAAATGACAAGGTGTCCGAGAAGTTAGGTAAATGTCTGCAAAACATTTTACATGGGTGCAATTCCCATCCTTGTCTCCATTAAACTACTGTATTTTGCAGTAGTTTTTTTGTATGATATAAAATTTTTTAACTTTTTTACGAAAAACTGTTGACATTTTAATTATAGTATAGTATAATTAAAACAAATTAAGAGATAAAAACTTAACAAATTAAAGGAAAGGTAGGTAAAGGTTATGAAAACTAGATTTTATTATTATGATAAGAAAATATCAAAAAAGAAAGCAATTGAATTAACAAGTATTGAAAGAGTAAATAAAATGATAAAAGAAACAAAAGAATACTTAAAAGAAGAAGGAATTCCAGTTTGCGATTTTATAAATGGCATAACAATAGAATTATATTAATATTATAGGAGGTATTAAAATATGTTAAGAACATTATATTCAACCATAAAATTATGGTATGAAGAATTAGAAAAAATGCAAGATTTAAGTTTAGAAACTCAATTTTGGGTAAGAGAGTTTCTAAATGAAAAAATACGCGAATATGTATATTACGGAGGCAAAAAAGATTTAAGTAAATTTTTAAAATATTATGTGTAAAGGTAGGTAAAGTTTTATGGTTAAAATTTTAAATGGTAATGATGAAATTGTTAGATTTGAACAGGGAAAACAATTTGAAATATTAGAAGTATGGAATGGAGATGTATTTTTTGGTTATAATTTAATGCTTGAAGACGAATTAATTGATACTTACGATGAAGAAGAATTTGCAATAGCAGTAATGAATGAATTATGCAGATTAATAGATGATATAGACCCAGATTTTATAGATATAGAAGAAATTAATAAAATGTTGGAGATATTATAATATGTATGAAGTTAATTTATTAAATGAAAAAGGTGAAAAATTTACAAAAATATTCGAGAATGAATATTTATTTAGAAAATTTATGAATAAAGCAAAAAGAAGTAAAACATTAACTATATTAAGTTATTGGAGGTGTAATTAATATATAATCAATTTAAAGATTTTACAGAATTATGGAAAGGAGAATAATATGTATAAAGTAAAAAATAATATAGATTTAAAAGAATTTGAAAAATATGGATTTAGATTTATAAATTTAACTACTGAACAAATAAATTCATTTTGGGGCTGGATGGGATTAAAAAATTGTATAATGGAGTGTTCTACAAATGATATAGGAATTACAAAAGATAAATATATAGAAATGACAGATTATGAAGATATGATAGATATTGATTTATATGAAGATAAATTACAAGAACTATTAAATGCAAATTTAATAGAAAAGGTGGAAAATTAAATGATAACAATAAAAATAGATAAATCAATAAAATGTTATGAAGAAAAAAGTTTATTTGTATCATTTCCATATAATGCAAAAATAGTAGAAATAATAAAATCACAAAAAGAAAGATATTATAATCCAATAAATAAAACTTGGGAATTACCTTATAGTGATTTGAATACTTTAAGGCAACAACTAAAAAGTTATGATATAGATATACTTAATTATTACGAGAATTGTCATACAGACGATTTAATAGAGAAGACATATACTTATATACCTAAAGATTATAAATTTAAAATAAGCCCTTTTAAGCATCAAATTGAAGGTATTGAATATGGACTTAATCACGATAGATTTATATTAGCAGATGAACAAGGTTGTATTTCTGGAGATTGTAAAGTTCAAGTAAAATGTCCAAATGATGTGGCTACAATGCGAATGAAATTAAAAAATCTTTATAATAACTTTAATAATCAAGATACTAGATTTTATAAAAATATGCTTATAAAATGTTTAGTAAATGGTAGATTTAGATATTATAAAATAAAAAATGTATTATATACAGGAAAAAAAGAAACTATAAAATTATATTGTAATAATAAATATATTAGTTGTACTCCAGACCATTTAATTTATACTCCAAATGGTTGGATTGAAGCTAAAGATATTAAAGAAAATGATATAGTTTTTACAAATGGAATTGAGTGTTGTCCTATGTGTGGTTCAACAGAAAATCTTGTTACTTACCCCTATGCAAAATATAAAGGATATTGTCATAATTGTGTAAATAAATGGTTAAAGGATGGTAGAAAATATAAAGGTAATCAAATTGCAAAAAAATTAAATGATGATGGATATGTTGTATTAAGAGGAAAACCTTTAAGAAAAAGAAAAAATTATAAAGATGGTATATTAGAACATATATATGTAATGGAAGAAAAATTAGGCTATGAAATAGATACAAATATATATGTAGTGCATCATAAAAATGGAATTAAAACAGATAATAAAATTGAAAATTTACAATTATTAACGAAATCAGAACACGCAAAATTACATAGTGATACTAAAATGTTTAGTTTGCCACAATATAATTCTAATATAACAGAAATAAAAAGAGGTAATACAATTATAAATTTATGTCCTAAAGAAAGTAAAATAACCAAAATAGAAAAAGATATAATACAAGATGTTTATGATATACAATTAGATGAAAATGAAGGAATACATAATTATGTATGCAATAATTTTATAGTTCATAACTGTGGTAAAACAGCACAAGCTATACATATAGCTATTTTAAAGAAACAACAAAAAAATTATAAACATTGCTTAATTATTTGTGGAGTAAATGGATTAAAATGGAATTGGCAAAATGAAATTGAAAAGCATAGTAACGAAAAGGGATATATTTTAGGAACTAGACAAGACAAAAAAGGAAATGAATATATAGGAACAGTAAATGATAGATTAGAAGATTTAAGAGTATATGCGGATAATACTTTTGTAAATGAAAATATAAATAATTCATACTTTATTATTACAAATATTGAAACAATAAGAAATGAACAAATAATAAATGAATTAAAAGCATTATGTGAATTAAATGTAATAAATATGATAGTAGTAGATGAATTTCATCATCGGTCGGTAAAAATGTTGAAAGTATCCAAGGCAAAGCATTATTGCAATTAAAAGCAGAAACAATGATAGCAATGACAGGAACTCCATTAATGAATAGTCCTCTTGATTTATATATGCCAATTAGATGGCTTGGATTTGAAAAACATAATTTTTATAGTTTTAAAAATCATTATTGTATAATGGGTGGATATGGAAATTATCAAATAATGGGATATAAACATCTTGACCAATTAAAAGAACAATTTGAAAAAATAGTATTAAGAAGATTAAAAAAAGATGTTTTAGATTTACCAGAAAAAATATATATAGACGATTATGTAGAAATGGAAGCTAAACAAAATAAAATATATAAAGAAGTAAAAGCAGAAATAAAAGAAAATATAGACAAAGTAATATCATCTCCAAACCCATTAGCTGAAATGATAAGATTAAGACAAGCAACGGATTATACAGGAATATTATCAAGTACAATACAAGAAAGTGCAAAATTTGAAAGACTAGAAGAATTATTAGAAGAAATAACGGCAAATAATAAAAAAGCAATTATATTCAGCAATTGGACATCTGTAATAAATCCACTATATGAAAGACTACAAAAATATAATCCAGCAATTATAACGGGAGAAATAAAAAATAGAGTAGAACAAGAAAACAAATTTAAAAATAATGATACTTGTAAAATAATTTTACGGTACAATACGGAGCTTTAGGTACACGGCTTGACTTTAAACGAAGCAAGTTATGTTATATTTGTAGATGAGCCTTGGTCTAAAGCCTTAAAGGAACAAGCAGAAGATAGAGCGCATAGAATAGGTACAAAGGAAAATATAACTATTATAACTTTATTATGCAAAAATACTATCGACGAAAAAATAAATAAAATTGTCAAAGAAAAAGGAGAAATGGCAGGTATGCTTGTAGATGGAAAACTTACTAATACAGACAAAGCGGAACTTGTAAATTATTTACTTGAATAAAAAATTACAAAAAACTATTGACATTTTAATTATAGTATAGTATAATTAAAACAAGTTAAAGAAATGAAGAAAAATACGGAGGTGAAATAAACATGGAAAAATTAATAACAACACAAATAGCAAATGAAGTAGGGGTATCAGTATATACATTAAAAAGATGGTATAGATGGTGGAAAAATGAAGATGTAAATAAATTAAATGAATTAGTTAAAAATGGAATGCCCGAGTTACCAGCATATCAAAAAGTAGGAAATTCTAATTGGAAAATGTGGAACAGAGAGGATATAGAACAATTAAAAAAATTTAAAGAATATTTGCCAAAAACAAGAAATGGCTTTATGCACAGCTGTGAAAATAAGAAAAAGGAGGAAAAATAAAAATGAAATTTATATTGAATGGTTGTGATATATCATTTATAGCAGAAGCTCCTGAAGATATTACATTAAAACAATTATTAAAACAGTGTGATAAAATAAAATTCGATTATTGTGCTTGTGGAATTAGAAGTTTAAATAGAGATGAAAAACATTTAAGAAGTGAAATAATAATCAATTATGATAGTATTAGAAAAACCAGTGAAGATGTAGCTTGTCAAATAAAAGAGGAAATTTAAAATGGAAAAACAAGAATTTATTGAAAAAGAAACTTTAAATTTTAAAGAACAAATTGACCCAGAATGTATTAGACAACAAAATACGGAACAACAAGAAAAAGAATTGGCTTTAAATACTGTAATTAAAGATTATTTTAAAAATAAAGAAAAGTTAGATTATTTTAAAGAAATAGTTGATATTGATAATAAAGCAGTAAAAGCAAAAATGAAAGAATTAAATATACAAAATTTTGAAACAGATAATGGACTAGCAGCAAAAATAACAGTACAAAATAGAGATAGTTTAGATGAAGAAAAAGCAATAGAAAAATTAAAAAATTTAGGAATAACATTACCAATTAAAACAAAAGAATATATAGACATGGAAGAACTTGAAAATCAAATATATTTAGGGAACTTAAATGCGAATGAATTAATAGATTGTCAAATTAAAAAATCTGTTACTGTGTTAAATGTAAAGGAGAATAAGTAATATGAAAATAGATTATGAACAAACAGTAGAAGAACTAGAAGAAGATTTAGACAGAATAAAAGATTATAGTAAAACTGTTGACATTGTTAAATTACAGGATAAATTAAATCAATTAAAATATCAATATACAACTCATGATGGTACAGATGATGATTTACCTTTTTAAAGGAGGAATAATATATGATAACAAGACAATTACAAAAAGATATAGAATATATTAAAAATGAAATAATAAGCAAACAACCTAATGGAAATTATACAAAATTCTCTTTAGTAGATGACTTTATTGCCTTTATTAATGAACCAAAAGAGAAATCATACAAATATTGGACATCACAATATAAATCATCTGAAGAAGAATTAGATTTAATAACAAAAACTTTAGACGAAAAGTTTAAAAATGGATTAACTCCTATAGAAAAAATGATAAAATATATACAAGATGCAAGATGGGAACCTGAACGAGATAGAGCAATAAAATATTTGAAAGGAGAATTAAAATAATATGGAAGAATATATACCAAAAACAAAACCAACAGTTATAAAATTCTCAAGTAGAGCTAGTATAAAATTAACTGTACAAGGTAAAGAACATTACTACACGATAGAATACGGAGAAGAAAGACAAATAGATAATTTTGATGAAATAAATATAGACAAAGAAAGACAAGCATTAATAGATGATTGCAACAAACAAGTAGACAACCAGATAGAAGAAATTTGCAAAACTTTTTTATAGGAGGTTTGAATTATGTTTTGGGGAATATTAGTAGGTTTATTAATAGGAATGTTTTTGACAATAATGATAGCACAAATATTAGATGAAAGTAAAATTGCATGTATTACAATTATAATTACCTTAATAATGAGTATGCTAATAGGAGCAGATATAGGTATATATCTTGATAGAATAGATTACGAAAAACAAATAAATACTTATATTGTAATCAAACAAACAATAAAAGATGCAATGCAAAATGAAAATATATCAAATTTAGAAAAAATAGAGTTATTAAAACAAGTAAATGAACAAAATCAAAAACTAGAAGAATTAAAAGTAGAAGTAAAACAATGGTATAGTTTTTATTTAGACAAAACTAAAATAGAAAATTTAGAGCCAATAAAATTAAAATAATTTTATAAAAAATACTTTACAAATTAAAAAATTAAATATATAATAAATATATAAATTAGATTTGTTTACTTTAGATATAATTCCAATAATTAGATTGGATAATTATATACGAAAGATATTATAAAAAGCTTCATATTATAATATCTTTCAGTAAATTTTTATAAAAATTGTCTAATAATAAATAGGTAAAATCTAAACTTAAATGTTTAGTTTTTATATAAAGCATACTACTTTCCCTCAAGGAAAAGAGATGAGACAAAAGTTATAAACTTTTAGGCAATTAGTTTATAACTTTTTTATTTATTTTTAACAAAAATACTTTACATTTTATACTATATATTATATAATATTAGTATAAAAAGTTGTCCAATAATTAAATAGTTATAATCTTGACATTTAAGTTAAGTTATATATAAAAGAAGTTATAGACTTTTGGACAACGAGTTTATAACTTCTCTATTTTTATATTCTAGGAGGTATTTATGAAATTTGAAGAAAATGATTGCAAAGAATTTAAAAAACAATTTAATGATTGTTTTATATATTTTTTAGTACGTGAAGAAAATGTTGTATATGTAGGTAGAACACAAAAAAACATATTTGGTATTTATTCTAATTTATCTAATAAAAAATTTGATAGTATTTATATCTTAGAATGTGATGAACAAAATTTGAATTATTATCAAGATATTTATATCAAAAAATATTTACCGATATATAATAATAGTATGAATATGGCAATGAACATGAGTTTGTCTAAAGCTAGAAATTTATTAAAAGAAGAATATGAAGGATTTAATTTAAGACATCTTAAAAAATTAATTCAAGTTTTAAATATTCCTATAATATTATTCAATGGTAAACAAACTATATCAAACACAGATTATGTTAAAATATGTGAATTATTACAAAAGGAGGTAAATTAAATGTATTTTTCTGTACATGGATTTAATCAAATAGAAGTAGCAAAAATTAATGATGAATTAGGATTAGAGGTAAAATTAAAAAGAAATCCTGATTGGAAACCAAACACAGATGATATAAAATTAAGCAATGGAGAAACAAGAAAAAGAGCTGACATAAAACTTCCTAAAATAGGTAATGATGAACTTTTAATTTTAAGATGGTTTGCTAATTTTTTCCCTAGCGACAAAATGATAAAATATAGTATAAATGATGAAATATACGGAGTAGTAAAATATCAGGCTATATTAGATGATTATCCCATATTAGATATAAATAAAGAAAGTATAAAAAGGATATTTGATAATTTAGTTGATTTTAAAATATTAAAACATGAAACAGTTAAAAAGTTTAGTGGAACTTATGCAGTATATGCTACTGGAGAAAATTATAACAGATTAATTGAAAAATCAGCAAACGTTAAAAATAACGATTGCACAGTCGTTAAAAATAACGATTGCACAGTCGTTAAAAATAACGATTGCACAGTCGTTAAAAATAACGAAACAAAATATAATAATACTATAAATTATAATACTAATAATAAAAATACTACACTAGACGAATTTAACAATTCGTTAGAAAATAAAACAAATACTTCTAAAAAAACTTTTGTTAATGATTATCAAAAAAATTTAGAAAATGAAAGAGAACAAAAAAATAAAAGTAAAAGAGTACAACGAATAACTAAAGATATGAAGTTTGAAAATGAAATATTAAATTATACAACTAATTTAGATGTAGTAAATAAATTAAAAGATTATTTAGAATTTAGAAAGCAAGAAAATTTAACAATGAAAAATTGGCAATTAATATTAACTAACTTTTTTAAAAAGTTTGGAGATAAAACAACCAGTCAGCAGTTAGAACAAATAGATTATTGTTTTAGAAAAAGTTATAGAGATTTAGATTATGAAAATAATTTTAGTGGGAATATAAAAATAAGTTATGGTTCTTATGATGAAAAATATAAACCAAGATGTCCAGATAATTGTGCAGACCACGATACATCAGACCAGCCAAGATGGAAGGATATGACCCCAGAAGCGTTGGAAGAATATAAAGAAAAAAATTGGAGTAAAAAAGTTTATTAAAAATAAAATATAAATTTCGTTTAAATTTTATATATATTATACAGAGGAGAATAACAAATGTATCAATATAATTTTGAAAAAGAAAATTGTTGGTATAAAGATAAATGTAATAAATATGAAACAGAAGAATGTAATAAAAATTGTATAAGATACATGGAAATGGATTATTTGATAGCAAATAGTAATATACCAAAAGGGAAACAATTTAAACAAGAATTAAGACCTGACAAAATAGATGAACCGAGTTTTGATTTATTGTTAGAGATAAAAAATGATATAATAAATTTTGTAGAAAATGGAGAAAACCTTTATATATACAGCGAACGATTTGGAAATGGAAAAACTAGTTGGGCAATAAAAATAATGCAAAATTATTTTAATAAAATATGGCTAGGAAATGGATTTAAAATAAGAGGATTATTTATACATGTTCCAACATTTTTAACAAGATTTAAAGAGGTAATAAATAAAAAAGATGAAGAGTTTGAAGAAATGAAAAATATATTATCAGATGTAGATTTAGTTATTTGGGATGATATTGCGACAGGAAAATTAAGTGAGTATGACCATAATAATTTATTGACTTATATAGACCAAAGGAAACTTAATGGCAAATCCAACATTTTTACAGGAAACTTGAACGAACAAGAACTTGAAATAGCAGTTGGAAAAAGATTAAAAAGCCGTATATGGAACGCAAGTACAAATATTCATTTACAAGGTAGTGATAGGAGAGGATTAAATGAGTAATTTATTTAATAATTTGTATAAAGAAAAACCTCGGTTATGGAAAAGGATTATGGAATAATATTAAAATAAATAAAATGAATATTGATTATATAAATAATTGTATTAATAAATTACAAAAACAATTAGATAAAACTTCGTATAAAGATGAATGGAATATGAAATTTTTAAGTGATAAATTAAATGAATTTCAAATAGAATTATATAAAAGAGGTGTATTAGATGTTAAATAAAGGAGATAATATGAAAGCAAAATATATAAAAACAATGGATTTTACTTTTGAAAATGTAATCATATTAAATTGTGAAACAGAAAAAGAATTAGAAGATAAAATAAAAGAGAATGAAGTAATAAAAATAAATAATGAAGGTACAGTTGAATATATTAATTCAAGTTATATAATGTATTATCAATTATAAAGGAGTAAATAATATGAGTTGTGAAGCAAAAGCAACACCACGGAAATGGTGTAAAAGAAAGAGGCAAACCAAGTATAGAATTTTATAAAGACGGAAAACCCCAATATTATTGTTATGGATATATAGACAATGCAGATAATTTACTTGAAGAATGCCAAAGATGTCCTGAACACGTTTATAAGGCACAGGAAGATTTACAAAACTATAAAAGAAATAATAAATAAAGGAGCAAAAGACAATGGTGGTATTACAATGTCTTAATAAAATTATACAAACAGGAAATTATGATATAGTAATAAATAATAACTTATCAAAAGAAATGTTTTTAAGTTACGAAAATGAATTTGAATTTATAGATAACTTTTATAAAAAATATGGAAAAGTACCAGATAAAGAAACATTTTTAACACAATTCCAACAATTTCAATTATTAGAAGTAAATGAAACAGAAAAATACTTAGTAGATAAAATCAATGAGGAATATTTATATTATAAATCAGTTCCAGTTGTTCAAACGTTAGCTGAGAAATTAAAAGTAAATTCAAATGAAGCTGTTGAATATTTATTAGAACAAATACCACAATTAACAAGTGTTCAACAAACAGAGGGAATTGATATAATAGAAGAACGGAGAAATAAGACTACAAGAATATTTAGAAAAATTAAATGGTAAAGATACAAGTTATATAACAACTGGATTTGAAGAATTAGATACAATATTCAAAGGATTTGCAAAAGGTGAGGAATTAGTTGTATTATTTGCAAGAATAGGTCAACGGAAAATCTTGGATATTAAATAAAATGTTAGCTCATAGTTGGGAAATTGGTTATAATGTAGGTTTAATAAGTCCCGAAATGAGTTCAAGCAAAATAGGATATAGATTTGATACATTAACAAAACATTTTAATAATAATAATCTAGTATGGCGGAAAAGAGGAAGAAGGATATAAAGAATATATAGAGAATTTAAAAGAACATAAAAACAAGTTTATTGTAACAATACCACAAGATTTTAATAAAAAAATAACAGTTAGCAAGATAAAACAATTTGTGCAGAAAAATAAACTAGATATATTAGGTATAGATGGAATAACATATTTAACAGATGAAAGATACAAAAAAGGTGATAATAGAACCACAATGTTGACAAATATAAGTGAGGATTTAATTAGCTTATCAATAGAATTAAAAATACCCATAATTGTAGTAGTACAAAGTAATAGAGGTCGGAGTAAATAAAGATACAGAAGACACACCAGATTTAGAGAATATCAAGGACAGTGATGGTATAGCAGCAAATGCAACAAAAGTACTTGCAATAAAACAAAAAGCAAATGAAAATGTAATTCAATTGACAGTAAGAAAGCATAGAGATGGTATCACAGGACAAACATTATTATATCAATTTGACTTCAACAAAGGAGATTTTAGTTATATACCAAGTAATGATGATGGACTTAATAAAGAAAGAAGAAAAGAAAAAATAAATAAAATAAGAAAGGATTTTAACGATGAGGATGTTTTTTAAATGGTTGTTATATGATTTTATTTTTATTGTAGGTATAATAATATTATATGAATTTGGATTTATAAGCATATTATTTGAATATTTTTGTATAGGTTTTTATTTAGGAATAATGGTTGTATTATTTTTATTAGAAATGAATAAGGAGATATAAATAATATGAAAGTTTTAAAAGAAGATAAATTAAAAGATTTATATGAAGCGTATTATCAATTAGATGATATATTATATGATATAGGCAATTTATCAGAAATAAATACAAGTAATATGATATTAGATTTGGAATTATTTAAAAATAAATTAGAATTATATGATTTAAAATCAGATGCTTTATGGGATTTTATAGATTTATATATGAAATTATATAATAAGGAGTGAGTAAAATGCAAATAAAAATAACAAATTTAACAAATGGAAGCTATGATGTATTAGGGAATCTTTTATATTTTAAAGATGAAAAATCAGATGTAACCATAAATAAAAAAGCTGCATTAGAAATAATGCACACATTAATTGATAGTGTAGATTTATTGGATAATTATGCAGAAGATTTGATATATAAAATAGAAGATAAAATTTATGAGGAGTAAAATTAATGAAAGATTTATTTTATGAAAAATATACAAGACATATTATCGAAGAACAAGATAAACAGTTAAGAAAATTTTTAATTAAAAATGGATATAAAGTCCCAAAAATAATAAATGATAAATATATAAATAAATTAAGAAAACAATTAGAAAATGAAGATAAGTTCGTAGATGGATTTGAATGGATTGATTTCGATGAAGAAAGTTTAACTATAAAATATCATTGTGTTTATTTTTTCAATAGTATAAGTCATCCGTTAAGTGAAGAAATGAGAAATGAAATAATAGAAAGGTATAAAAATGTTAAGAAAAATTAAATTAATTATAAAAATAATAAAATTAAAAAAATATAATTTAAAGGCTGTTGAAGACAGTATAGATAGAATTATAAATTCAGATAATTATGTAAGAATTATAAGTCATTGTAATTGTAGATGTGAAATACCTTTTGATGGAGATATTTATAATGATAAAGATTAATGAGATTTATTATGAATTAAATATAATAGATATAATACAAGAATTAAAAAATCAATTATCATTACAAGGAATAAATTTATTTGGAAGAATAAAAGATATGCCAAGTCATTTAATGGTAAGTTGTCCGTTTCATAAAGAAGGACAAGAAAGAAAGCCAAGCTGTCGGAATAAGAAAAGAAGATGGATGGCTTCATTGCTTTTCGTGTCGGAGAAAGTACAAGTTTATCACAAATGATAAGTAGATGCTTTGGTATTGACGATTTAGGGCAATATGGTCTTAATTGGCTTAAAAATAACTTTTTAGGAGAAGTATTAGAAGAAAGAAATTTAGTTATTGATTTGTTTAGAGATGCTTATCCAAAAAATCCTTTTTACGAACATATATCCGAAGAAGAATTAGACAGTTATAGATTTGTTCATCCTTATATGAAAACAAGAAAATTATCAGATAAGGTAATAGAAATGTTTGATGTAGGATATGATAAAGATACAGAGTGTTTAACTTTTCCAGTTAAAGATATAAATGGAAATTGCTTATTTATTGCAAGAAGAAATGTAGAATTTAAACGATTTAGTTATCCTTGTCGGAGTTGCTAAGCCTTTATATGGAATATACGAATTGAATAAATATTATCCTAATATTGATGAAGTTATAATTTGTGAAAGCATTATAAATTGTCTAACTTGTTATGTATATGGAAGACCAGCAATAGCATTAAATGGTACAGGTTCACAAAGTCAATTACAAGAATTGCTAAAATTGCCTTATAGAAAAATAATACTTGCATTAGACCCAGATGAAGCTGGTGAAAAAGGAACAAACAAAATTTATAATGCTTTAAAAGATTATAAGATAGTTACAAAATTAAAAATTCCTTATGGTAAAGATATAAATGATTTATCAAAGGAGGAATTTGATAATTTACAAGAAATATTTATTTAAAAATTTATTAAAAACTATTTACAAAAGAATAATTATAATATATAATAAAAACAAATTAACAAAGGAAAGGTAGGAAAAGGTTATGTACGAAACATTAAAAATGATGAGAGGTATTTTAAATGGAAAGGAGTGTAAAGTAGGAGAAAAAGAATTAATAAAGGAATATCAGGAGAAATTGTCTCCAAATATACTAGCATATTTTTATGTAAATAATTTTGGTGTAATATTGCAAATAAGTAAAGAATATCCATTATTATTAAGTGAAGATGTTGCTAGTTTTTGTTTACAAGAATTAGATTTATCACTTCAAGATTATAATTTAGAAATGGATAATAAATTTATAACATATTTTTCTAAAAGATTTAAAAATTTATTAAGAACAAAAACGGAGGAATTATATTTACAAAAGAATAAAGCTAATATATTATGTGATAATATAGAAGATAAGGTAATTATTAACGAGGACATAAATAATTTTTATATCGAAGATATTGATTTATTATTAAGTGAATATAAATTAACAAATATTGAAAAAACACAAAGTAAATTAAAATTAGCTGGTTATACTTTTAAAGAAATTTCAAAAATCTTAAATTACAGACCTATTACAATATATATAAGAAATGAAAAAATAAAAGAAAAAATTTTAAATTCAAATATAAATTTCACTTAAATTTTATATATATTATATGTAAGGAGGAAAAATGAAATATAAATTGCAAAGAATTTTACAAAAGTTTTCAATATGGTTATTTAGAAAATCATTTAATTTGCAAAAGAAAGGAGGAAAAGTAAATGGATAAAAAATTTTTATTAACATATTTAAATGGATATAAAGATGCTGTTTTTGCTATATATAATGATATTTATGATTTATTTGATAGCTATTATGAAGAAGAAAAAATAGATATTGATTCAAAATTAGAAGAAGTAGCAGAACAGTTATATAAGGAAATTAAAGAATTTAAAAAGAAAGAGGAGTAAAATAATGGAATTATTAAAAGTATCAAGTAATAGTAATCCAAATGCAGTAGCAGGAGCGATAGCAAGTTTATTAAAAGAACAAGATAAAGTAGAGCTTCAAGCAATAGGAGCAGGAGCAGTAAATCAAGCTGTAAAAGCAGTAGCAATAGCAAGAGGTTTTGTAGCTCCTTTGGGATTTAATTTAGTATGTATTCCAGCATTTACAGAAGTAAACGTAGAAGATGAAGATAGAACAGGAATAAAATTAATTGTAAGGAAAAATTAAGGAAGGGTAAAAGGTGAATAAAGATGGCAAGATTTGGATATTCAGAAGTTGATAATTATGGAGCACCAAAAAATAATTATTTTAATTTAAAAGATGATGGAGACAGTTCAATTATAAGATTTTTATATAATGATGAAAATGAAATAGAAGGAACAACAGTACATGAGATAAAAGTTGGAGATAGGACAATGGACGTAGAATGTTTAAGAGCATATAATGAACCAGTAGAAAAATGTCCATTTTGTAATGCAAATATGCCTGTAAGTGCAAAAATGTATATACCAGTATATGATGAAAGTTCAAAAGAAAGTAAAATTTGGACAAGAGGAAAGAAATTTTTTGATAAGATAATGAATATTGCAGTAAGATATAGACCATTAGCAGGAGTTCCAGTAGAAGTAATAAGAAATGGTAGAGCAGGAGAAAAGACAACTAGATATGAGTTAATGCCACGTGGAGAAGATAGAGATAATAAAAAAGTAATAGATTTTCCAGAAATAAAGGCAGAAGGAATGGCATTTCAAGTAAAATCAAAGGAAGATATGGAATATTATTTAAGAAATGGAGCATTTCCACAAGATAATCAAGTACAAACAAGACAAGACGCACAAACAGGTAGAGAAATGCCAGTAAGGGGTAGTTATCCAAGAAGAACACCAAATTATGGAAGTGAAGAGGATAGTTTCTAATGGAAGTTGATGAAGCAATAGAAATAATAGAAGATAATTTAGATATGTTTATAAATGATTTATTAGATATTTATAGACAATCAACAGTAAAACCTTTTGAAAAAGCAATATTAACTTTAATAAATCATTATAAAAAGGAGTAAAATAAATGGATTTATTTAGTTTACCAAATATAGCTTCAACACAAGAAATGGATAAACTAATAGCAAGTAAAACAGCAAAAAAACCTCCAAAAGCAACTATAAAAGGAAATATAAGTCTAACAGAAAGAATATCAAGAATAAAGCAATTGGTAGAAGAACATTTAGGAGAATATAAAGAAAATTATGACTGTGTAAGAGATAGATATTTATTTAATTACTATATTGATAAATGTATCAAAAATGGTATTTGTGCAATAGATACAGAAACAATGGGTTTAAATCCAATGCTGGATGATATTGTAGGATTTTCTTTATACACTCCAAATGAAAAAGCTATGTATGTTCCAATAAATCATATAGATTATATAACTAATAATAAAATACAAAATCAATTAGAAAAGCATACTGTAAAATATCAACTTCAAAGATTGGTAGATAACAATGTGAAAATAATAATGTTTAATGCAAAATTTGATATAAGAGTATTAAGACACCAAATAGGAGTATATTTAGAAGCATATTGGGATGGATATATAGCACAAAGACTATTAAATGAAAATGAACCTAAAGGACAAAATAGATTAAAGCCCTTACACGAAAAATATGTATTAAAAGGTAATAAAGATGCTTTTAGTTTTGCAGATTATTTTGAAAAAATAACATTTAATTTAATTCCAATAGAATATGCTTATTTATATGCTGCAAATGACGCAAAAATAACTTATGAGTTATATGAATATCAAAAACAATTTTTAGATAAAACAAGTCAAAAGTGTATTGATAAAGATTTAACAAAAGTGGCAGATGTGTTTAGAAATATAGAGATGCCTTTAATAAATATAGTTGCAGATATGGAAGATAATGGGATATTGGTAGACCAAAATTATGCAAAAAGTTTATCTGAAAAATATAATAAAATTTTACTTGAAAAAGAAGCAGAATTTTATAAATTATGTGATAAATATAATGATAAAATAGAAGAATATAGAAGAAAAAATCCTAATAATAAGTTAGGAAGTATGATAAATATTGCAAGTCCACTACAATTATCTATACTTTTATATGATATTTTAGGAGAACAGTCAGTATCAAAAAAAGAGCCAAGAGGTACAGGAGATGATATATTAAAGAAAATAAATAATGAATTTTGTAAGGTAATATTAGATTATAGAGCAGTTGCAAAATTATTATCAACATATATAGATAAAATGCCTAACATTGTAAATCCAAATGATGGAAAAATACACTGTGTATTTAATCAGTATGGTGCAGCAACGGGTAGATTTAGTTCAGAAAATCCTAAAGTATATTGGGCGATAGCATAGTGATATGCTATATGCGTAAACGGGTGAAAACAGGGAAAGCTGAAATGCTAATCCTGTGCCAAGCTAACGAATTGCATAAAAGTAGTTAGAAGGTGCAACGACTAATGGTTGAGTAGCAAAACAATAAAACTAACACGAGTGCCCGTTGACTTATTTAATAAATTGATATTGCAAAATATACCTTTATATGTTATAATATACCTTGTAAGGAGGAATTAGTAATGTATAAATGGTGGAGTAAAGAAGATTTAGATTGGTTAATTGAAAATTATGAGGATTTAGGTTTACAAAAATGTGTTGAAAAATTAAATAGAAGTACGTCAGCAATTTTGCATAAAGCATCTAACTTAAGATTAAAAAGAAAAGGTAATGGTAGAAAACCTAGACATAAAATTTTTGAGGGTTATATTCAAGTATCAGATGTAAATGATAGATATTTTTTACATAGAAGAATAATGGAGGAACATTTGGGAAGAAAATTAACATCTGATGAAGTAGTACATCATATAAATGGAAATAAGTTAGATAATAGGATTGAAAACCTAGAATTAACTAATAGAGTAGAACATCAAAAGAAATATCATAAACAGGATTTAGAAAATAGAAGAAATGCAAAAAATGGTCAATTTATATCAAATAAGTTTGAGATATAGTCTGAACTAATATGAATAGTAAGTATTAGAATTATAGGATAAAGAGCCTATAAGGTAACAAAATGAATATGCAAAATATACCTAGTCATAATAAAGATATTAGAAAGATGTTTATAGCAGATGAAGGATATTGTTTAATTTCAACAGACTACTCTTAACCTAGAAAACTGGGAGTAGTAAAACCTCTTTAATTCGGTGAAACCTAAATTGAAAGACAGGGCAATACCGAGCAAGATTATAAAAATAATCGTGTGTGGAGGCTATCGAAAAGCAATTTATAAAATTGAACTGAGTAGAGTAGGCTTCAAGTGAAGTCGAAACGAGAGGACACAGAAATGTGTAAGAGCTAGCCCGACACTCCTACGAAAGTGGAGAAGGTGTAACGAACCTTATAATAGAAAGCAACAAGAAATGAGGATATTAGCACACGCAACTAAAGATAAAAAGATGATACAATCATATAAAGATGGTAAAGATTTATATGCAACAATTGCAAGTATAGCATTTCATAAAAGTTATGAAGAATGTTTGGAGTTTTATTTAGATGAAAATGGAAATAAAACAGAAAAAACAAATGTTGAAGGCAAAGAAAGAAGAGCAAGAGCAAAAGCAATTACATTAGGGGTTTGTTATGGTAAAGGAATACCAGCAATAGCAGAAGATTTAAAAATTTCAATAGATGAGGCACAAAATGTTTATGATAGTGTTATGAAAGCATTTCCAGTATTACAAAAATATATGGAAGATAGTCAAGAAATGGCAAGAGAATTAGGTTATGTAGATACTTTATGGGGTAGAAAAAGAAGATTACCAAATATGCAGTTACCTTTATATGAATTTGATTTTTCAAATTATCATGTAAAAAATATAGATGTGTTAGATTTTAATAATTGTGATAATTTAGAAGTTGAAGAGTTAGAAGATTATTATTGGAATAAATTAATTAATTGTAAATGGTATAAACAAAAAGAAAAAATAAAAGAAGAAGCAAGAAAAGAAGGAATAATAATAAAAGAAAACTCAAATAAAATAGCAGAAGCTACAAGGCAATGTGTAAATAGTAGGATACAAGGTAGTGCAGGAGATTTAATAAAAAAAGCAATGATTTTGATTGGTAATGATAAACGATTAAAAGAATTAAATTGTAAGATACTTTTACAAATACATGATGAACTTTTATCGACTTGCCCTATTGAAAATGTAAAAGAATGTAGTGAAAGATTGTGTTATTTAATGAATTATGCAGCAAAAGATTTAGTTGTGCCTTTTAAATCAGATTCAGAAGTTACTTTAAAATGGTATGGTGAAAAATTAAATTTGGAGGAATTATGCAATTAAAAGTATTAAGTTTGTTTAGTGGAATAGGAGCATTTGAAAAAGCATTAGAAAATTTAGGAATAAAAATAGATTTAGTAGGATTTAGTGAAATTGACAAATATGCAATAAAATCATATTGTGCTATTCATAATGTAGATGAAAGTAAAAATTTAGGGGATATAACAAAAATAAAAACGGATAATCTTCCAAAAGATATTGACTTGTTAACACACGGTTCACCTTGTCAAGATTTTTCAATAGCAGGAAAACAAGCAGGTGGAGATGAGAATAGTGGAACTAGAAGTAGTTTAATGTATGAAACAATACGAATAATAAAAGATATAAAACCAAAATATGTAATATGGGAAAATGTAAAAAATATTTTAAGTGAACAACATAGACATAATTTTGATAATTATTTAAAATATATGTCAGAAATAGGATATTATAATTATTATAAAGTATTAAATGCAAAAGATTATGAAATTCCACAAAACAGAGAAAGAGTTTATACAATTTCAATACGAAAAGATATAAAACGATTATTTTATTTTCCAGAAAAGCGACCACTTAAATTAAGATTAAAGGATATGTTAGAAGATGAAGTTGATGAAAAATATTATTTAAGTGAAAAGCAAATAAATTATATTAAAAATGCAACATATAGGAAAGATAAATCAATTATTCAACAAAAATCTTATATTGATACCTTAGATTGTAGACATCCAAAATGTGTTAAAGTAGGAGAATTAAGTGGTGGAAAATGGGATAAGACTTTAGATATGAATAAAAAAGTATATTCTGATAATGGTTTATGCCCAACATTAACAACTATGCAAGGTGGAAATCATGAAATAAAAATAGTAACAAGAGCTCCATTAAAATATTTGAATAGAAATCAAAAGAATATAGAAGGTGATTATGCTTATTGTATAGATAGTAGTAATACAGGTGGAATAAATGAAAATAATAGAATAAGAAAGCTAACGCCCAAGGAATGTTTTAGATTGCAACGGATTTACAGATGACGATTTTGAAAAAGCAAAAAATATTCCAACAAGTGATAGTCAATTATATAAACAAGCAGGAAATAGTATAGTTGTAAATGTGTTAGAAGCAATATTTAAAGAATTGTTTATTGAACAAGATAAAACAAATAAATTATTTTAAAGAGGTATAAAATGAAAAAGATAATAGCAGTAGATTTTGACGGAACTTTAGTAGAAGATAAATATCCAATAATAGGATATACAAATTTAAAATTAGTAAATTGGATAAAAGAAAATAGAGATAAATATATATTTATATTATATACTTGTAGACACGATAGAGAATTACAAGTTGCAGTTGATTTTTTAAAAAATAATTATGATTTAGAATTTGATTATATAAACGAAAATGTAAAAGAATTAATCGAAAAATATGGTGATACAAGAAAAATATATGCAGATTATTATATAGATGATAAAAATATAAACATAGGAGATATATATGAAACTTTATAGTGAAAGTGAACAATATAAATTATATAATGGAAATATGCTAGATATGTTAGAAGTAATAGAAAAAGCAATAATGTATGAAAATAAAGAAAGGCAGGCTAAATATAAATTTATAGGAATAGAATTAACTGACCAATATCTACCAATAGCAGAAGCAAGAATAAAAGATGCAGAAATGGACACATTTGAATACAATCAAGACAATTATAAACAAGAAAATAATAAGCCAACAAAAAATTATTTATTTTAGGAGTATATATGGATAATTTAGATAAATTTTTAAACAAAGTTACATTAGGAGATAGTTACGAACTAATAAAAGAAATTCCAGATAAAAGCATAGATTTAATTATTATAGACCCACCTTATGAAATTGAAATTGAAGGAGGAAACACTAATATTGGAAAATCGTTAAAGCAAAATATGTTAAAAGAATTAGATGAGTTGAAAATTATAAATGGAATGGATTATACTATATTAGATGAATTTATGGAATAATGAAAGTTCCTAATATATATATTTGGTGTAATAAGAAACAGATTTTATCTTATTTAGAATATTTTGTTAAACAATATAATTGTGTTTTTGAAATTATTTGTTGGTGTAAACCAAATTCAACTCCTTTGTGTGGAGGTAATTATTTAATTGATAAAGAATATTGTTTATATTTTAGAAAAGGTGTAAAATTAAATACAACGTTTGAAACGGCTAAAACTTTTTATTTACAAAATAAAAATATTAAAGATAAAAAATTTTATGAGCACCCAACAATAAAACCCCTAAATATTATAAAAAATTTAATAGTAAATAGTTCTAATAAGAATGATATAGTATTAGATTGTTTTTCTGGAAGTGGAACAACATGTGTTGCTGCAAAACAATTAGATAGACAATTTATAGGTATAGAAATTGACCCAAAATATTATAAAATAGCGATAGAAAGATTAGAAAATTGTACTATTGATGCCAATAGTATATTAAAGAAAAATAAATTATTTTAGGAGGAAATAATAAATGAAAATTAAAACAGAAATTTTAAAAGAAATGGTAAGTAAATCAATAAAAGGTAGTAGTCAAAACAAATTATTACCAATTACAAATTATATAGGAATAGAAGTTAAAAATAAAATATTAACTTTAATTACAACAGATGGAAATAATCAATTAAAGATAAAACAAGAAATAGAATTAGACCCTGTATATGGTCCAGTAAATGAACAAGAATTTTATACAATAGTAAATGCAGATACATTTTCAAAATTAGTAAATAAAACTACAAGCGAAACTATTGAGCTTGAAAATAAAGAAAATTATTTGGAAGTAAAAGCAAATAACGGTATATATAAATTAGAAATACCAATAAATGAAGAAGGAAAAATGGTAGAATTTCCAAAACAAGATAATTTAGAAGGAGTAGTTGAAAATATAAATATAGCCAGTTTAAAAAATGTGTTATTAAATATGAAAGTGACAATAGCAAAAACAATGGAAATTCCTTGTTTGACAGGTTACTATTTATCAGAAAAAGATATTAGTACTGATAGACAAACTATGACATATATAGACGATAAATTAACAGAAAGAGAATTGTTAATAACAAGTGAAATGGGAGAATTATTACAGTTATTAGAAGGAGAATATGTAAATTTACATTATAATTCAGGTAAACTATTATTTGAAACAGATAATATATCAATATATGGACCAGAATTAGAAGGAAAAGATATATATCCGGTACAATCAATAGAAAATGTAATAAATTTATCTTATGATAATACAATAAAATTAAATAAACAAGATTTATTAAATGTATTGGATAGAATGGAGTTATTTATTACTCCTTATGATAAAAATGGAGTATATTTAGATTTTAGTGTATCAGGAATAAGGATATCAAGTCAAGCAAGTACAGCTAGTGAAGAAATAAGAACAAAATATACAAACGACAATAAAGAATTTAATTGCCTTGTAGATATACAGATGTTGAAGTCAATATTACAAAATTTAACTAATGAAGATGCAGAAATACATTATCGGACAAAAAAGCAGTATCTTAATAAAAGAAAATAATGTTAGTTATGTTTTATGCTTATTAGAAAAGTCAAGTGAATCATAATGAATGTTAAGTGTCTATTGTGTACCAATGAAAAACGAAAGGTAGAAGAAGAATTACAAAAAACCTATAGAGGTGTAATCACTTAGTTGCGTTTTTTATATAAAGGAGTAAATATATGAAATATTTATATCAAAGATATGATGGTAAAATAATAAAATATGAACAAATAGGAGATAATGAGTATATAGATTTAAAAACTGGAATTATAACAAGAACGAATGATTATGTGTTATTAGGCAAATTAAGTGAAAACATAATAGACTTAATAGAAGTGGGTGATTATGTTAATGGATATGAAGTATTAGATAAGTATTTATTTAATGGGGAAAAACCTGTATTAGAAACAAATGGAGAAGAGACTAATTGTAAATGTTTATGTAATTCAGATATTAAGTCAATTGTAACAAAAGAACAGTTTGAAGAAATGAAATTAGAGGTGTAATTATGTCAAGGAATTTAAACAATGTAATGCGTTTAATAAATGAAGTAAATAAAACAACAGATATAGCAGACCAATTTTTAAATGATTTAAAATATAGTATAGAAAAACAAGCCAACAAAGAACAATATAAACCAAGTCAAACATTCAAGCCAAGTTCATTTAATTGTTTAAGAAATGCCTATTTTCAACTAATAGGTGCAGAACTTGATAACGATACAACTACATATAATATTCAAGGAATATGTGATAGTGGAACAGATGCACATATCCGTATTCAAAAAGCATTACAGCAGATGAAGGAAAATGGAATAGATTTAGAATATGTCGATGTAGAAGAATTTATAAAAAATAGAAATTTAACAGATTTAGAAATAAAAGATAAAAAAGAAATTGAAACAAAATTATACAATAAAAAATATAATATGAGTTTTATGACCGATGGAATAATAAAATATAAAAGTAAATATTTCATATTTGAATTTAAAACAGAAACAGCAGATAAATTTTATAAAAGAACTGGAGTAGATGAAAAGCATTATAATCAAGCAATAATGTATGCTATTAATTTTCATTTAGATAAAGTGATATTTTTATATCAAAATCGCAATACTATGGATTTAAAAGCATATTTATTTGAAGTAACAGAAGAAATGAAGCAAGATATATTAAATAAAATAGGAATAGTTAATCAAGCAGTAACAGATAAAATACCACCAAAAAAAGATGAAAATTTACTAAAAAATCAATGTAATTATTGTAGTTATAAAACAATTTGTAAAAGGAGTGAATAAAATGGAATTAAATGATATTTTGAAAAAATTTGAAGACATTGGGTATAAATTAATAAAACAAACAGAAACAACTTATATTTTTGAAAGTACATTTAAGCCAAAAAATGGAGCTTGTTGTTATTATATAACTATATTTAATAATGATAATGATTGTGGTAAAACATTTTTTAATAAAATAAACTGTTGTAATGACCCTGAAAAATTAACTGATAAAGAAGCTGAATTAATTTATGAATTTAGTTATTATTTAGAAAATAAATTGTTGGATTAAGGAGCGAATAAAATGGAATTAAAAGATGCAATAGTAACTTTAAATTATGTTACTAAAAATAGAACAAATAGTGATAAATACACTTTAAAATCACTTGAAGCAATAGAAACAGTATTACAAGCATTGGAAAATTCAATACCAAAACAGAAAATAGAAGATAAGATAAAATGGTTAGATGAAATGTTAAATAATCCAGATAAAGAAGTTATTTATACAAATTATAGATATACAAGAAATATATTAGAAGAATTGTTAGGAGATAAAATAGATGAAGATACTAAGTATAGACCCTGGTTCTGAACAAAGTGCATATTGTATAATAGATAGTGAAACATATAAACCATTACAATTTGCAAAATTAAAAAATGAAGATTTGTTAGGTATTTTAAATCAAAATCTTGGTATATTAGATATTTTAGTAATAGAAATGATAGATAGTTATGGAATGCCAGTTGGAAAAACAGTATTCGATACTTGTGTATGGATAGGAAGATTTATACAAATGGCAGATGAATATTATGTACCTTATGAATATATATACAGAAAAGAAGAAAAAATAAATTTATGTCATAGTATGAAAGCAAAAGATAGTAATATACGACAAGCATTAATAGATAGATTTGGAGAAGTAGGAACAAAGAAAAATCCACGGTTGGTTTTATGGATTTAAAGCAGACATATGGCAAGCATATGCAGTTGGAGTAACATATTTAGATAAATAAAGGAGAAAGAAAATGGAAAATCAAATACAAGAACAAATACATAATTTAATAGGGCAAATAAATCAAATTTTACAAGAAAATAATTTATTATTAGAGGTAGAAACAAGAGAAATGAAAGATTTAGGAAATACAAAACATTTTACCCAATTATTAGTTAATATATATAAGGAGTTATAATATGTGTAGATATTGTGAAGAAGATTTTGAAGGATATTATAAGCCATTAGATAAAAATGCTCATATATGTATTTTTGATACACCAAATGAAAAAATATTAGACATAGATTGGTATGGGTATAAAATGAAAATAGATATAAAATATTGTCCAATGTGTGGAAGAAAGTTAGGTGTAAATAATGAGTAGATGTAGTAAAAAGTGTAATAAAATAAAAGCAAAAATAGATAGTATAAGTGGATTAGATGATGATTTTGTATTTGAAGAATTATGCAAGATAGAAAATATAATTGATTTATTAGACAAATATGCAGATGAAGATGAATTAAATGGAACTTGTTTTAAAGGAGATAAATAATGAAGAAGTTTTTTAAAGAATTTTTTATGTTTGTAGGAATTGTATCTTGTTTTTCTATATTAGCAAATTTAATTGTATGCTTATTTATAAGTTGGAAAATAAGTATAGATACAATATTTGCAGTATATTTTGCATTAGGTGTAAGTGCAGGATTTACTTTTTATACATTATTAAATAAAGGAGAAAATAATAATGAAAAGTGAATTATTAAGTAAACCAATAAATCAAGAAGAAATAAAAGATATACAAGAAAGAGTAAATGAAAATAGTAAATTAATAAATGAAATGTCAAACAAACTTGTAAATGAATATTGTAAAAACTTAAATGAATATGTATCTTTTATAAAAAGTATATTAGAAGATAAAGACCATCCACCTACATCACAAGAACTTGATGATTTTGCACTTAATATCCCAGTTTTACTTTTCTTTTGTCGGAGAAGCACAAGAGAATTTAGGAATTAAATCAGATGTAGCAAAAGCAATGAAACAAGAAAAGTATAATGAGGTATATAGAAATTTAGAAAAAGGTACAATAAATGATAAAACTTCAAAAGCAGAACTAGAGGCACAAGCAGAAACTATCACAAATATTATTTACGATAGAGCATATAAGATTTGTCGTGAAAAGACTGACGCAGCTTATGAGTTGTTAGGAAGTATCAAAAAAGTAATAACAAGACGAACAGAAGAAATGAAATTAACAAATATGGACGACAGTAGAATAACAAATAAATTTTAAGGAGTAAAATATGAAAAGAGAAATGGTAAGTGGTATTAGAATAAATTTTGATAAAAATGAATTTAATTATTTTGAAGATGAATATAGTAATGAAATTGATTGTGATTTATTAATTATATCATTATTAGAGACAATAAATGATATTTGTATAGATAATAATTTAGATATGAAAGAAAAATTAAACTCATATATGAAGCTAGGTTCTATAGATAATTATGTTTGATTTTATAGGAGGAAGTAAAATGGAAGATAAAATTGAAGTTGGAGAATATGTGAGAACTGATAAGGGTTACATTAGAAAAGAGGTAACTCAAGTTTTTTTAGATATGATGCAAGAAGGAAAATCATCTTTTGGAAAACCTCTCAAACATTCTAAAAACATAATAGACCTAATAGAAGAAGGCGACTATGTAAATGGCTCTGAAGTTATAACTGTATATGGTTATGATGAA
>CANRKA010000007.1 GCA_947631025.1 uncultured Clostridia bacterium
CCATTTAATCTGTCTAAATCAGTTATTACAGTGTTTCTTTTTTCTTCAGTATTTACCTGTGTTTTTATATCTAATAATAATATTTCTAAACTTTCTTTAGCATCTGCTTTATTATTTTTCTCTTTTGCAATTTCTGCTCTATTTATTATTCCATTTTTTCCCATTACCATATTTAATGCTACTGTTGTTAATATTAATAACACTATTATGGTTATTACTAATGCAATTAATGTTATTCCTTTTGCACCTTTTTTATTTTTTAAATTACCGCTCTCTCTCTCTCTCTCTCTCTCTCTCTCTCTCTTAGAGCCTCAACAATTTTAAGATTTTTCTCTTCATTTAATTTTTTCATATGTATTATCTCCTCTTTTTTAGGATGTAGCACGCCACATCCAAACATTTCAAATTTAATATTATTTTATATTACAATTATATTTTTGTAAATAAATATCAAAAAATTTATTCTACATTATTATATGTGTAGAACAAATCTCGCTTCGCGAGACCTTTTTTTGTGCATCTTAAGGTTTGCTATCTTAATTCAAGGTCTTAAAAGAAGCGTAAATATTTGTTGACGCGAAAATTTACAAAGTAAATTTTCTGTGCAATGTTTTGTTTTTTTATATAATAGGAAAGTTCTACTTTCCTATTATATAAAAATAGATTGCCTTTGGCAATCTATTTACAAAATCTATGCTTTCCTATTGTTACTGTATGAGGTCTTGACCAAATCCACTTATTTGTTGCTGTTGCAGGGTTAAAATAATATATAGAGCCGTAGCTTGGATCCCAACCATTTATTGCATCTTGAGCGGCCTTTTTTGCGCTACTATCTGGAGTTAAATTTATTTGTCCATCACTTACAGCATCAAATGCACCACTTTGATATACTACACCAGATACAGTATTTGGAAATGAACTATGTTTTACTCTATTTAATACAACTGCTCCTACAGCAACTTGTCCTGTATAAGGTTCTCCTCTTGCTTCACCATATATAAGTTTTGCAAGAAGTGTAACATTACTAGAACTGCTTGTAGAAGATGAACTAGATGAATTAGATGAACTATATATTCCCATTGTTTGTAAAGTTTTTGGTCCTGCAATTCCATCTACAGATAAACCGTTTTTTCTTTGAAAATATTTTACTGCTTCAACTGTTTGGCTTCCATAAATTCCATCTATACTACCATTGTAATAACCCCATCTTTTTAATTTCGTTTGAATTTGTGTTACTTCACTTCCACGTGAGCCATATTTAGACAAAGCTTCTACTTCTGCATTACTAAAGAATATATTGTAGATTAATAAAACACCTGTCAGCACTGTAAGTAAAATAGCTAAATTCTTTTTATTTATAATTTTTTTCATAATAAAAACACCTTTTTAAAAAAATACTTTTAAAGTTATTTTCTCCAAAAATGGTGTTTTTATACAAATTTTATAAATTATAAAAAACAATAGAAAAATATATTTTCTTTTTAGTAAAATTTTTAAAATTTCTTAAAAAATTCCACTTATATTTTCATTTTCATCTATATCTATATTATTTGCTGCAGGATTTTTTGGAAGTCCTGGCATTGTCATTATTTTTCCTGTTAATACTACTATAAATTCTGCTCCAGCTTTTAGCTGTATATCTTGTATATGTATATTAAAATTATTTTCACATTTTATATTTTTTGAATCATCTGAAAAAGAATATTGTGTTTTTGCAATACATATTGGTAAATTTTCATATCCCATTTCTTCTATCTTTTTTATTTTGTCAAGTGCATTTTTAGTATACTCTACATCCGTTGCACCGTAAATATTTTTACATACTTTTTCTATTTTTTCTTTTATATTATCTTCCAAGTTATATGTATATTTTAATATATTTTCTTTTTCTGCTAAAGATACTATTTTTTGTGCTATATCTTTTGCTCCTTCACCACCTTTTGCCCAACTTTCTACTAAGCTATATTCTATACTGTTTTCTTTTAAAATACTTTCTAATAATTCTAATTCTTCGCTATCATCTTTTATATTTTTATTTATTGCAACTATTGTATTAAGATTAAATAAATTTTTTAAATTATTTACGTGTTTTAATAAATTTTTACTTCCATCTATAACGGCTTTTTTATTTAATGTATATATATCTTCTTTAGAAACTCCTCCTTGATATTTTAGAGCTTTTAAAGTTGCCACACAAACAACAACATTTGGTTTTATTTGCGCTTTTCTACATTTTATATCTAAAAATTTTTCTGCACCTAAATCCGCTCCAAATCCTGCCTCTGTAATTACATAATCACTTAATTTAAGTGCCATTTTTGTTGCTATAACAGTATTGCATCCATGTGCAATGTTTGCAAATGGTCCACCATGTACAAATGCTGGTGTTCCTTCCAATGTTTGTACTAAATTTGGTTTTATTGCATCTTTTAAAAGAACAGCCATAGCCCCTTGAGCATTTAATTCTCTTGCAAATATTGGGTCATTTTCTTTATTATAACCAATTATTATATTTCCTAACATCTCTTTTAGACTTTTTAAGTCTTTTGCTAAACATAGTATTGCCATAATTTCTGAGGCTGCTGTTATTTGAAACTCATCTTCTCTCTGTTTCATATTTTTTTCTTCAGATAATCCTGTTTGGACTTTTCTTAACTGTCTTTCATTTAAATCCATACATCTTTTCCATGTTACTTTTTGTATTTCTAATTCATTTCCATGAAAAATATGATTATCTATTAAGCTTGCAAGAAGATTATTAGCACAAGTTATTGCATGTAAATCTCCTGTAAAATGCAAATTTATATCTTCCATTGGTATTATTTGTGAAAATCCTCCTCCTGTTGCTCCTCCTTTCATACCAAAAACAGGACCTAATGAAGGTTCTCTTAATGCAAGCATAGAATTTTTACCTATTTTTCTTAAACCATCTGCAATTCCAATAGACATTGTTGTTTTTCCTTCTCCCATAGGTGTTGGGTTTATTGCAGTAACTAATACTAACTTTCCATTTTGATTTTTTTCTAATTCTTTAAATATTTTATTTGAAATTTTTGCTTTATCTTTTCCATATTGTTCTATATATTCTTCTGGTATATTTGCCTTTTTTGCTATTTCTTCTATTGGCTGTGGTTTGAACTTTTTTGCTATTTCTATGTCGGTCATTTTCATACCTCCTTTTATTTTAAGAAAAACTCCATTTTTAAATTATTTGCTATTGATTACACATATATTTTATAAAAACAATCCTGCAAGGAAGCCTATTAGTGCTCCAACAAAAACTTGAGTTGGCGTATGTCCTAATACTTCTACAAGTTTTTCTTGTACTTCTAAACCTGTTAGTCCTGGTGTTTGAACAATTTTATTTAAAAGTCTAGCTTGCTTGCCCGCAGCTCTGCGTACTCCTGCAGCATCATACATTACAACACAAGCAATAACTAAAGATAGTGCAAAAATTGGTGTATCTACACCTTGGTATTTGCCTATTAAAGTTGTTATAGATGTAACAACAGCAGAATGAGAGCTTGGCATTCCTCCTGCTCCTAAAATTCTTTTAAAATTAAATTTCTTTGTTTCTACTAAATCCCATATTACTTTAAATGATTGTATTAATAACCATAAAATAAATGGTATGTATATATATTTGTTAAAAATAATTTGCTGAAATGTATTCATAAAACGCCCCTTATAAAATTCTAGTTTTCAAAATTTTCTTCTTTTAATTCATCATCAGAATTTATTAAAATAGAAATTCTTTTTTCTGCTTTTTCAAGAATTTCATTACATTTTTTTGAAAGTTTAATACCTTCTTCAAATTTTTCTACAGATTTTTCTAATGGTAAATCTCCATTTTCTAATTCTTTTGCAATTTCTTCTAATTGTTCCATTGCGCTTTCAAAATTTAAATCTTCCTTCATGTTTCCTCCTCTTTTACTAAGACTATTGTTGCATTATTTATTTTTGAAATTTTGTTAAAATTTCTTCTTTTATATCAACAAGGCTAATTTCGTTTACATTGCAATATTGATATATTACAGCTCCTGCTATTACCATTAACAATAAAATTGATATAATAACAATTATTATATTTGCTTTTTCTACTTTATTATTCATTTTAAATTTTCCTTTCTTTTCTTTCGAAGATTTTTTTGTTTATTAATTTAATTTTATTAATTATGTAATTTGTGCTGTTGTTTCTCCATCTTGTAATTTTATATTTATTTTATCTCCTACTTTTAATTGTTTTTTGTTTTTTATAATTTTTCCATCTTTTTCTATTATTGAATATCCTCTTGCTAGTGTTTTTAAAGGACTTAGTGCATCTAATTTTTCCACTATATTACTAAATTTAGATTTGTTATCTACTATTTTTATTTTTATATTATTTTCAATTTCTTTTAAAGTTTTTTCTATTAATAAATAGTTATCATTTATTTTTCTTATTGGTTCTTTAAAAACAGATTTTCCTAAACATTTTTCTAGTTTTAATTTTTTTAGTTCTAATTGTTTTTTTAATAAAATTTTATATCTATTATTATATAGATACAATTTTTCTTTTAATTCTTGTACATCTGGAACTGCTAATTCTGCTGCTGCAGATGGTGTTGGTGCACGCAAATCTGCTACAAAATCTGATATAGAAAAATCAGTTTCATGACCTACTGCTGATATTATAGGAATTTCGGAATTATATATTGCTCTTGCAACTACTTCCTCATTAAATGGCCATAAATCTTCTAAAGACCCTCCACCTCTTGCAATAATTAAAACATCTGCTATTTTTTTATCGTTCATAATTTCTATAGCTCTAGCGATTTTTTCTCCTGCACCTTCTCCTTGTACAGGAACAGGTAATAATTTTATATTTACATTTGGGTTTCTTCTTGTAGAAACATTTATTATGTCTTTAATAACAGAACCTGTTTGAGATGTTAAAACACCAATAGTTTTCGAATATAAAGGAATCTTTTTTTTATGTTCTTTAGAAAAAAGGCCTTCTTTTTCCAAATTATTTTTTAGTTTTTCATACTCTTCATATAAATATCCTATTCCTTCTTCTTGCATTGCTTTGCAATATATTTGGTAAACTCCATCTCTTTCAAATACAGAAACCGTTCCTAATACAATAACACTCATACCATCTTTTGGAACAAAATTTAAATGTGGAGTGTAGCTTTTAAACATAATACATTTTATTAATGAGTTGTTATCTTTTAAAGTAAAATACATATGACCTGTATAATGATGTTTGAAATTAGAAATTTCTCCTTTTATTAATACATTGTTTAAAAATTCATCTTGGTCAACCTTATTTTTAATATATTTATTTAACTCACTTACACTTATTGGTTCTGGTTTCATTTGTTTGCCTCCATTTTAGTTTTCTTTAATAATATTTGCTAAAATACCATTAATAAAAGCTGGTGATTGACTTTCACTGTATTTTTTTGCAAGTTCAACAGCCTCATTTATTGCAACTTTAAATGGTAGCTCATTATATTCTATTTCATATATTGCAATTTTTAATATTGCTAAATCTATTTTAGAAATTCTACTAATAGACCAATCTTTTTTTAAATTTTTAATGATTTTTTCTTCTATTATTTCTTTATTTGTTATAATTCCATTAGATATATTTTTTATATATTCCTTTGTTTCATTACTCGCATTTACATTGTTTTCTAAAAAAATTTGTATTATTTCTTCTGGATTATCTTTTTGAATTTCTAAACTATATATTAATTTAAAAGCTAATTCTCTTCTAGTAGACCTATTCATACTTATCCTCTCTTACACTCTATCTATAAAATTTTTTAATTTTTCTTTTACTTCATATTTATTTTTTTGTATATAGTTTCCTACAAACATTCCTATTACAACTAATATTACCCCTACAATTAATTTATACAAACCTGTACATAAAATTAATATTGCAACAATTGCACCTATTAGAGCACCACCAAATTCTGACATAAAATTTTTAAATCCGTCCATATTTATCCCTCCTATAGAACTTTTATTAAAATTTAGGGTTGCACCTAATTTAGCAACCCTCTAAAAATTTCTAATTATTTTCTTGTTGAGCTATATTTTTTATTTTTATATTTACCTCTTTAACTTCTAAATCTGCTGTTTTCTTAATAGCCTCTTTTATTCTTGTTTGCATATTTGCTGAAAGTTCTTTAATAACAGCATTTTGTTTTACTTGTAGTTCAACAAATACAATTAAATTGCTTTCTTTATCTAATACTACCTTAGTTATAACATTTTCTGTACTCTCAAATCCTTTAGCAACACTGTTTACAATATTTACTAAAGTTTCTTTAGATACTATAAGTTTTCCATTATCATTTTCAAGTAAAATTCCACTTCCAGATTTGACTTTATCTTTATTAGTTGAATTAAAAAATATACATTTAATTGATAATAGAATTACTAAAACAGATACTCCTAATAAGATATTACTGTAAGTAGGATTATTAAGTGTTAAATTTATAACTGTATTTAAATTAGATACTTCTAACCATCCAAATATTAATAAACAATTTATTATTGATATTACTAGCATTACAATAGAAAAAATTACTAAACATGCTCTTTCTAAAAATTTCATCTCTTATTCCTCCAATTACTTTTCTTTAGTTGTTTTCTTTGTTTTGTTCTTCAATCTTATTATTTGTTTCATTTTCATCATTATCTGATGTATGAACTCCTTGTACATGTACATTTACTTCTAGTACATTTAAGCCTGTCATATTTTCAACTGCTTTTTTTACTCTGTTTTGAATTTCAAATGCAATATCTGGAATTCTTGTTCCATAATCTACAATAATATTTACATCTATTTTTGTGTCTTTTTCTTCAACTTCGACCTTAATTCCTTTACTTAAATTTTTCTTTCCACTAAGAACTTCTGTAATTCCTCCTGCAAAACCGCCTGCCATGGCGTAAACTCCTTGAATTTCTGAAACAGCCTTACCAGCAATAACAGAAACTACATCTTCTGAAATTTTTATGCTATTTTCTGTTTCATCATTAAGTATATCTTCTTTTAAATCTTCATTATTTTCGTCCATAAAAAACCTCCTAATTTTTCCTAAGTTTTAATTGCTTACAGTATATCAGTTAATATATTTTTTTACAACTATTTTGTGTATTTTTGATATAAACTTTTTAAATTTTGTGGATTAATTACTGAATCTATTCCTTTTTGAGCAATTTGTGTATAAGCATCTGTTAAAAACTCTTTTAAATTATCATTTAAAGGTGAGCGAATTTTTTCCTTTTCCCAATAATGTAATTGTGAATCTGTTTTCCAGTTTTTGCCATTATATACAATACCTGCAGCCAGTGTATCACAAAGCATTTCTACTGTATATTTATATGGCATTATTGGCTTTGGAACTTTAGACCTTGGGTCATTCCAATATTCTGGGTGATGTTTATTTCTTCCTTTATGATGGAGCCATGCTTTAGAATATCCATTTGCTCTTTTTGCTGCAATAATTGGGCTACTTGTTCCTTTATAAAATTTTGCAGATTCCCAAAATTCTGTAAAAGAAAATTTTGACATATCATGAATTATACCTCTATATGGAATTCCTGCTTTGCAACATAATTTAAATACAATCCATTTGTGCTTTAATATAGTTTTTATATGTTTAAATATATTTATTATTTTCATTAATTCACCTGTTTTCTTTATTATTCAAATACATTTCCTTCTTTGATATTATTTCCTCTTAAAAAATCTTGTGTAGACATTTTCTTTGCATTTTCTCCTTGAATTTCTAATACCTTAATAATTCCATTTTTTGCTTTAATAAATAGTCCTTGTTTTTGGTTAGAAATAATTATTGTTCCTAAATTTAAATTATCTAAATTTTCTATAGGTTTATCAATTTCTACATTAAGTTTTTTTGCTTCAATATCTTCTACAGCCCAAAATTTAAACTTTTTTCCATTTAAAAAGGTATATGCACCCATTATAGGATTTAAACCTCTTACCAGATTTTTTATTTCTTTTGCTGTTTTATTATTCCAATCAATTTTTCCTATATCTTTTTTAAGCATTGGTGCAATAGTAAAATTATCACCTTGCTTTGTTTTATTTATTTTTCCTTCTTCAATTTGTTTTAATGTTTCTACTAATAATTTGCCACCTATAATAGAAAGTCTATCCCATAATTCTCCTGTTGTTTCATTTTCACCAATTTCAACTTTTTCCATTAGTAAAATATCACCAGTATCCATACCTTCATCCATTTGCATAGTTGTAATACCTGTTTGTTTATCTCCATTTATTATTGCCCATTGTATTGGTGCTGCTCCTCTGTATTTTGGCAGTAGTGATGCGTGTACATTTATACATCCATACTTTGGAATTTCTAATATTTCTTTAGGTAAAATTTTTCCATATGCTACAACACAAATTACATCTGGATTTAACTGTTTAATTTGTTCTATAAATTCTGTGTTTTTCTTTACTTTTTCTGGTTGAAATACTTTTAAGTCTTTTTTAATAGCATATTCTTTTACAGGAGATGGGGTTAGTTTCATTCCTCTTCCTTTTGGTTTATCTATATTTGTAACAACACCTATTATTTCATGTTTTGCCTCATAGATTGCTTTTAATGATTCAGCTGAAAAATCTGGTGTACCCATAAATAAAATTTTCATTAATAATTTTCTCCTTTTCATTATAACTGTAATTTAATTATAATAAAATTTTAAGATAATAAAACTAAAGTTAAATTTATTTGTTTTCTGGTTCTATATATTGTAATGTTCCTGGAATAATTTTTTCTACAAAGGTAATCCCTTTTAAATGGTCAACCTCATGGCTTATTGCTTGTGCTAATAAGTCTTTTGCTTTTACTTTTATTTTTTTACCATTTCTATCTAATGCTTCAACTTCTACTTCTTTTGGCCTAATTATTTTTGCAAATTGGTTTGGAAAACTTAAGCAACCTTCATCAACTTCTTGTGTTCCTTTTTCTTTAATTATTTCAGGATTTATTAAAACTAATACTCCTTTATCATCATATAAGTCTATTACAACAATTCTTTTTAAAACGCCAACTTGTTGTGCTGCTAATCCAACTCCATTTAAAGCATGCATTGTATCAATCATATCATCTATTAAAATTTGAATTCTTTCATCTATTTTATCTACTTCTCTTGCCGTCTTTTTTAATATTTCATCTCCGTCTTCTCTAATATTTCTAATAGCCATGTTATCCCCCTTATAATAAGTTATTTGGATTAATATCTACAATAACTCTTGTGTTTTTATATTTTTTTTCATAAAAACTATTAAGAACTTCATTTATGATTTCTATTAACTCATTATTAACTTTTGTTTTTATAATCATACGCCAACGATATCTATTTTTTATTTTGTCTATAGGTGCTGGTATTGGCTTTAATACAAGTCCATTAATATTATATTTTTTTAGTTTTTCATATAAAAAGTTTGATACCTCTATTACTTCTTTTTCATTTATACTGCTTATGCCAAACATTATTATATCGCAAAATGGTGGATATTTCAATTGTTTTCTTAAATGTATTTCTGCATTATAAAAATATTCATAATTTTGCTTTTTGGCACATTCTATTGCAAAATTATCTGGATTATATGTTTGAATTATAACGTTTCCCTCTTCTCCTTCTCTACCTGCTCTACCTGCAACTTGCACAAGCAAATCGAAGGTTGTTTCATTTGCTTTATAATTATCAATATTTAAGCTACTATCTGCAGCGACAACTCCAACTAATGTAACATTTGGAAAATGATGTCCTTTTACTACCATTTGTGTACCAATTAAAATATCTAAATTCTCATTCTTAAATTTATTTAATATTTCTTCGTGTGAATTTTTTTTATTAACTGTGTCTACATCCATTCTAATTGTTGTAGCATTTGGGAACATTTTTATAATTTGCTCTTCTAATTTTTGTGTTCCGGTTCCAAAATACCTTATATTATTACTTTCACATTCAGGGCATTTTTTTATAACCTTCTGTATATGTCCACAGTAGTGGCATTTTAATACATTTTGCTTTCTATGGTATGTTAAACTAATATTACAATTTGGACATTTTGCAACATAACCACAGTCTCTACACATAATAAAAGTAGAAAATCCTCTTCTATTTAAAAATAAAATAGTTTGCTTTTTCTTTTCAAGATTTTGTTTTATAGCTTTGTATAGTTCTGTGCTTATCATTGTTCTATTGCCTTTTTCAAGTTCCTGTCTTAAATCTATAATTTTAATTTTTGGTAATTGTGCCTCATTTGCTCTTTTTGTTAAAGTTAATAATTTTGTTTCATTTATACTTGTACTATAGAAAGTATTTATATCTGGTGTTGCACTTCCAAGTACTAATGGTATATTGTTATTTTTTGCAATTATTTGAGCAATTTCTTTTGCATTATATCTTGGGTTCATTTCAGATTTATAAGAATCGTCATGTTCTTCATCTATAACAATTAATCCAATTTCTTGTACTGGTGCAAATATTGCAGACCTTGCTCCTATTATAATTTTTGCTTCGTTATTTTTTATTCTGTTCCATTCATCATATCTTTCACCTACTGAAAGCTTGCTATGTAAAACTGCAATTTTGTCTTGTCCAAATCTTGCTATAAATCTATCTACCATTTGTGGTGTTAAACTTATTTCTGGAACTAATACAATACTAGATTTTTTTTCTTTTAAAACTTTTTCTATTAACTGCATATATATTTCTGTTTTTCCTGAGCCTGTAACACCATAAATTAAAAATTTACCATATTCTTGCTTTTCTATAGAATTGCTTATTTCTTTGTATGCATGTTCTTGCTCATTTGTTAATTTTCTTTTTGTATCTTTTTTTATATTTTTATTTATAAATGGATTTCTCTTTATTTTCTTTTCCACTATTTCTACATATCCATTTTTTTCTAGTGTTTTTATTATACTCCTGCTAACATCAGCAAACATTTCCATATCTAAAAAGGTTACTTCGTTATTATCTTTTAAAAAATTTAAAGCTCTAATTTGTTTTTCAGATTTTATTATTTTATTTTCTATATCATTTTCAATTTCTTCTTTTTCTTTTATTAAATATATAAAGCTTATATTTTTTTCTTTTATTCTATTTTCAATATTTTTAGTTGAAGTTCCTGGTGATAACATAAGCTTTAAACAATCTGAAATATTGCAAAAATATCTTTTACTCATAAATTTTGCTAAGTTTATATTTTCTTTTTTAAATGCTTGTTCTTGAAAAGATACTATATCTTTTATTTCATATTTTGATTTTTCTTTTATTCCTATTACAAATGCATCTTCTAATTTTTTTTGATTACCAAAAGGTATAAGTACTCTTGAACCTATCTTTACTTTATTTTCTAATTCTTTTGGAATATTATAATCAAATATTTTATTTAAGTTTTTAACTATACTATTTATTATTACTTCAGCAACCATCTTTTTCTCCTATAATTTGTTTTAGTATATCAAAAAAATGTATTTTTTACAAGAAAAAAGAAAGCATATTGCTTTCTTTAAAATTCTGTTTCTTTTAAATTTCTTTCATTTTCAATTATTGCCATTATTATTTGTACTGTTTTTTCTAAATCGTTGTTTTTTATAACATAGTCATACATTCCTATTTTAGATTCTTCATAATCAAATCTATTTAATCTTAATTGTATTTGTTTAGGATTCATTTTATCTATCCTATTTTCTAATCTTTTTCGTAATACATCTTTAGGAACTTTTAAAAATATTGTTACAACTTTTGTGTCTTTTTTTAATATGTCTATTAAATTTTCTGTACCATTAACATCCATATCTTTTACAATTATTTTCCCACTTGCAATTTTTTCGTTCATTAATTTGCGAGAAGTTCCATAGTAATGCTCGTGATGAACATTAAATTCATATAGTTCATCATTTTTTATCATATTTTCAAATTCTTCTGTGCTAATAAAATTATAAGTTATACCTGGTATATCATTTTCTCTAGGAAGTCTATCTGTAAAAGATGGTAACGATTCTACATTTTCTACTCTTTTTATTAATTCTTTTTTTATTGTATCTTTTCCTGCTCCAGATACTCCTGATAATAAAATTAACATTTTACAACTTTCCCTTCTGCAATTTCGTTTACAGCTAAAGTTACTGGTGATTCTTCTTTAACATTTGTTAGTGTTTCTGAACCTGACGCTATTTGTCTTGCTCTTTTAGATGTCATACATACTAAAGTATATCTATTGTCTATTCCTTCTTTTTTTAACAATTCATTTACACTTGGTTTTACTATCATTCTTAAATTCCCCCTAATTCTTCTTTTTCATCTTTGTCTAATCTTCCTGCAACTGTTTCAGGTTGTACGCTAGATAATACGACATGTCCTGAGTCCATTATAACTACTGCTCTTGTTCTTCTTCCGCATGTTGCATCTATAGCATTTCCATTTTCTTTTGCTTCTTGTACTATTCTTTTTATTGGTGCAGATTCTGGACTTACTATTGCAACTATTCTATTTGCAGACACTGTGTTACCAAATCCTATATTAATTAATTGCATATAATCTCCTCCTATTCGATATTTTGAATTTGCTCTCTAATGTTTTCAATTTCTGTTTTCATATCTATAACTGCATTTGTTATTTTTAAGCAATTTGCTTTAGATCCTATTGTGTTTGTCTCTCTGTTCATTTCTTGTATTATAAAATCAATCTTTTTTCCTATTGTAATATATTCTTTTTTATTTACTAGCTCTTCAAACTGTTCTATATGACTTTTAAGTCTTGTAATTTCTTCTTCTATTGAGCATTTATCTGCATATATTACAACTTCTTGTTCTAATCTTGCTTTATCTATTGTTTCAGATTTTAAAATTTCCTTAATTCTATTTTCTAATTTTACTACATATTCTTCAATAAGTCCAGTAGATTCTTTAGAAACTTCTTCAATCTTTTGTTTTAAATAGTCTATTCTATTTAATATATCTTTAGATAACTTATTTCCTTCTTTTTCTTTCATTATAATAAAATTGTTTATAGCTTCCCTTAATGGAACCATAATTTCACTTTTTATTATTTCTTCATCGTTTTCATTTTTTATTTCTATAACCTCAGGAAACTTTGCTATTTTAACAGTTGATATATCATTTGTTATATTATATTTTTTAGAAATTTCTTCAAGTCCTCTTATATACATTTGAGCAACTTCCTCATTTATTTGTATACTTTTTCCCAATGAACTTGAATTATTAAACGTAATATTAATATCTATTTTTCCTCTAGAAACTTTATTTAGTACTTCTTTTTTTATATTTTCTTCTACATAGCTTATTGTTTTTGGTAATTTAACCGAAACTTCACAATATCTAGAATTAACAGATTTAATTTCTATAATATATTGTCTTCCTTCAATTTCATATTTAGCTCTTCCAAAGCCTGTCATACTTCTTAACATATTTCTACCTTCTTTTTCTTTGTGTTTTTTCTTTTTTTTCTGGTTCATTTTTCTTAATTATTTCATTTATATCACTTAAAGATTTAATATACCTATTTTTTGTTTTTTTATATATTACTATACTTTTTATAATATAATAAATTGCAAATAAGTAAAAAATTAATGCAATATATGCTAAAAATTTTGATTCTTGTAAAATACATATATATGTACTAAAAAGTGTAATTATTGCTAAAACTAAGGATTCTATTGCATATATTGCTATAGTTCCACTTTGTTTTTTATAGCTGTATTCAATAATAGCTATAGTTAATCCTAATAAAAATAAACTAAATATCTTTAAGTCCTTTATATATACTGCTTTTTCTATGTTATGAAATCCGCAAATAAGAAAAATAGAATAAATAGCAATACCCACAGCTATTAATAGATTATCTAAAATTTTCTTATTTAATTTATCATTTATTTCTTTTGGCATTGTTTTTGTTTGTTCTATTTTCTTTTCTAATTCATTTATCATTTCTTTTTCTTTAACTCTCATTTTTCTCTCCTGTTAATTAAAATCTCCTAATTCATACATTAGGATTGATGTTATAGCAATTGAAACTGTTTCTGTTCTTAATATTCGCTTTCCTAGTGTTACAATATTTGCTCCTGCTTTTTTTAGGTTATCTATTTCTTTAATGTCAAATCCACCCTCTGGTCCAATTACAACAGCAATATCTTTAACCTTATTATTTTGCCTTTTTAGCTTTTCTATTTCATCTTTTATACTATAATTTTCTTCATTTTCATATGCTACAATTACTGAATTATATGAATCTATTTTTTCACAAATATCTTCAATACTGCATATATTATTAATTTTTGGTATTATATTTCTTCCACATTGTTTGGCTGCAACCTCAGCAATTTTTTGCCATCTTTGAATTTTCTTTTGCTTATCTTTTTCATTTAGTTTTACAACTGAATTTTTCATTTCTACGGGGGTAATTTCGTATATTCCAAGTTCTATACTTTTTTGAATTACTGTCTCCATTTTTTCTGATTTTGGTAGGCCTTGAAATATAGTTACTTTTAGGCTGCTTTCTGTATTTGTTAATATTTCATTTTTTATGTCACATTCTATTGTATCTTCCCTAATATTAGATATTTTGCAATTATACGTTTTTGAATCATCTTCATTGCAAATTTGTATATTATCTCCAATTTGTTTTCTTAAAACATTTTTTATATGATTATAATCTTTTTTTATAATTATTTTATTTTTTATAATATTTTCATTATTAACAAAAAATTTAGGCATATATTTTCCTTTCACTTTTAACTTCGCCTATTATATCATTTTATTTATTTATATACAAGTGGGCATATAATTAATAATTAACTGTTTTGACTTTAAATTATTTAAATAATTTAAAAAGATAGCAAAAAATTTTTGCTATCTTTTTTTATTTATTTTGCAATATGCTTATATGTTTTTTAGTCTTTCTTCTACACTTTTTAGCATTTCTTTGTATTTTTCTAATTTTTGCTTTTCTTCATTAATCTTTGCTTCTGGTGCTTTATTTACAAATCCTGGATTTGATAGCATTTTTTCACATCTTGCAACTTCTGATATTAATCTTTCTTGTTCTTTTTTTAGTCTTTGTTTTTCTTCTTCTATATCTACTAATCCTTCAAGTGGTATATATAATTCTATTCCATCTTGCACTATGCTTATTGCATTTTCTGGTATATTTGTTTTGTCCTTTTGAACTTTTAATTCTGTTCCAAATCCTAATTTTAAAATAAAATCTTTCGCTTCTAATATTTCCTTTTCGTATTTACTGCTTACAAATATTAATTCAGTTTTTTTAGATGGATGCACATTCATATTTGCTCTTACATTTCTTATTTCTACTATTATTTGTTTTATTTTTTCAACTACATTTTCCTCATTATTAAATACAAATTCTTTTCTTATATCTGGCCATTTTGCAACTATTAAATCTTCTGTTCCAAATACTATAAGGTTTTTGTAAATTTGGGCTGTTATAAATGGCATAAATGGATGTAATAATTTAAGTGATGATGCTAATATATGATTAAGTACATCTGTAACTGCTACTCTTTCACTTTCATCTTCACTATATATCCTTGTTTTTACCATTTCTATATACCAATCGCAAAATTCATTCCATATAAAACTATAAATATTATCAAGAGCAATTCCTAAGTCGTAGTTTTCTATATTTTTAGTTACATCTATTACTAATTTGTCGAATTTATTTAATATCCATTTATCTTCTAATTTAAAACAACTTGGGTTATATTCTTTGCTTTTTTCAAATGCTTCATAACAAAATTTTCTTACTTTTTCTTCATCTGCTGAATTACTATTTACAAATTTTGCCGCATTCCATAATTTATTTGCAAAGTTTGAAGCTTGTTCTAGTTTCTCTGGCATATATCTTATATCATTTCCCATTGTAGTTCCAGATAAAACAGAAAATCTTAATGCGTCTGCTCCATATTTATCTATTATTTCTATTGGGTCAATTCCATTTCCTAATGATTTAGACATTTTTCTTCCTTGACTATCACGCACTATTCCATGTACTATTACATCTTTAAATGGATTTTTATCTGTTAATTCAAGACCTTGAGTCATCATTCTTGATATCCAAAATGTTATTATGTCATATCCTGTAACTAGTGCATTTGTTGGATAAAATGTTTTATAATCTTCGGATTTTGTATTTGGCCAACCAAGTGTTGAAAATGGCCATAAAGCAGAACTAAACCAAGTATCTAATGAATCTTCATCTTGATGTAATTTTGTGTTTCCACATTTTTCACATTTTTCTGGCATTTGTTTTGCTACATTCATATGATTACATTCATCACAATAATATACCGGAATTCTATGTCCCCACCATAGTTGACGAGATATACACCAATCTTGTATATTATCCAACCAATTAAAATACATTTTTTCATATCTTTTTGGTACAAATTTAACTTCACCATTTCTTACAGAATCTGCAGCTCTTTTTGCTAAATCTTTCATAGAAATAAACCATTGCTCAGAAATTCTTGGTTCTATTGTATTATGACATCTATAACATTTACCTACATTATGATTGTAGTCTTCTATTTCAACTAATGCTCCTATTTCTTTTAGTTTTTCTACTATTAGCCTACGAGCTTCTATTGCAGGCATTCCTTTATATTCTGGAACTAAATCATTCATTATAGAACTTTCGTCAAATACCTCTATTATTTCTAATCCATGTGTTAATCCTGCTTGATAATCATTAGGGTCATGTGCTGGTGTTATTTTAACACATCCTGTTCCAAATTCTTTATCTACAAATCTATCTGCTATAATTGGAATTTCCTTATTCATTATTGGTAAAATACAAGTCTTTCCTATTATATCTTTATATCTTTCATCATCTGGATGTACTGCAACTGCTGTATCTCCTAGCATTGTTTCTGGTCTTGTTGTTGCAACAGTTAAATATTTGTCTGTTCCTGTTATTTTGTATTTTATATGCCATAAATGAGATGCTTCATCTTCGTATTCTACCTCTGCATCTGATATTGTTGTATGGCATGAAGGGCACCAATTTATCATTTTCTTTCCTTTATATATAAGTCCCTTATTATATAATTTAATAAATTGTTCTAAAACAGCTTCTGAAAGACCTTCATCTAGTGTAAATCTATTTCTTTCCCAATCACAAGAACACCCTAACATTCTTTGTTGTTTTTGTATTGTTCCACCATATTCTTTTGTCCATGCCCAGGCTCTATCTAAAAATTCTTCTCTTGTTATGTCTGCTTTAGATAATCCTTCTTCCTTTTTCATTTTTTCAACAACTTTTACCTCTGTTGCAATAGCAGCATGGTCAGATCCAGGAAGCCATAAAGTATTATATCCTTGCATTCTTTTAAATCTTATTAATATATCTTGAATTGTGCCATCTAGTGCATGCCCCATATGTAATTTTCCTGTTACATTTGGTGGTGGCATCATTATACAGTAGTTTTCTTTTGTTTTATCCATACTTGGCTTAAAATAACCTTTTTCTTCCCATTCTTTATACAAATCATCTTCAAAATCTTTTGGATTGTATTTTTCGTTTAACTTCTTAGTTTTCATTATTTTCCTCCTTATTTACTTTTGATATAGAACAAATCTCGCTTCGCGAGACCTTTTCTCTGCATCTTAAGGTTTGCTATCTTAATTCAAGGTTTTAAAAAACACCTTGCCCATATATAAGGGCAAGATGTTTCTCACGGTACCACCTTATTTTACAAATTTTTATTTTGTAATCTTAAAAAGTCTATAACGTGACTTAAACGGGTATATCTAATTTAGATTTCTCAATACACCTATTTAAAAAAGCTACCTTCAATTTATTCTTTTCTTAAGAAGCTTTCAGCCTATGACTTCTTTTCTCTATTAAGTAGTAATAAATTTACTCCTCTTTTTCATCATATTTTGTATATAAAATTAATTACTAGTCTTCATCATCTACAAAGTTGAATTCATCTTTAAATTTTTCTTTAAATATTTCAAATACTTTATTTAATGTTTCTTCACTTTCAACACTTACATAAGATTCAGTTTCTTCATCTTCTGTATCTTCTACTTTTAATATTACTACTTCGTCTGAATCTTCTTCTTCCTCTGTTGGAAGTAGTACAACATATTCTTCACCATCTAATTCTATTAAATCTAAAAATTCGAATTTTACTTCATTTCCTTCTTCATCATTTAATACTATTATGTTATCTAATTCTTCTCCTACATTATTTAAATCTTCGCTCATTTACTTTCCTCCTATATTTAATATATTATAGTTTTATAATATATTATTTGTTATTTTGCATATCATATACTATTTTTATAAAAAATACAATAGTTTATTTTTTATTTATATAACTTTCTAAAATATATACTGCAGATATTGTATCTACAATTTCCTTTTTTTTATACTTATTTATACCTAAATCATTCATAGTTTTATGTGCTTGAACAGTTGTAAGTCTTTCATCAACAGAAACTATATTTAGTTTATTAAATTTACATTTTAACTTATGTATAAATTCTTCTGTTTTCTCTGCCCTAACAGTTTTTTCTCCTTTTAAATTATATGGCATTCCAACTACTATTGTATCTATTTTATATATATTTAAAATTTCTTCTAATCTTTTTAAAACAATTTTATCACTATTATTTCTTTTTATAGTTTCTAATCCTTGTGCTGTAATTCCTAATTCATCGGTAATAGCAATTCCAACTCTACTATCGCCATAATCTATACTTAATTTTCTCATATTATTCTTTATCTAATCCTATATATGATTTAACCATTTTTTCTAAAAGTTCGTCTCTTTCTATTGTTCTTATTTTACTTCTAGCTTCTTTGTAACTTGTTATATATGTTGGATCACCTGACAAAATATAACCAACAATTTGGTTTATAGGATTATATCCTTTTTCTTCTAGAGAATTATAAACTTCTTTTATAATTTCTTGTACTCTCTCATTATTTTCTTTTTCGATTTTATAATTCATTGTTTCATCCAAATTCATAAAATACACACTCCTTTATATATAGTTTATACTATTTTCTTTATTATTTTCATCTAAGTATTCTTCCAATTTTTTTGCTAATGAATCCATAGAGGTTCCTTTATAATAAGATGATACAACCATATTAAGTTTTGGCATAAATACTTTATCTGTTTCGTTTTCTTCCATGTCTATCTCATTTTTGCTAAATTTTAGGCTTTCTACTTTTTGTTTTAATTCTTTAAGAAATTCAACTGTATCTTGTGAATTAACACCTGTAAATACAATTATAAACTTAGGTCCCATATATCTAACAAAAATATACTCTTTTGATATGCTATTTTTTATCATATCACTTATTTCTATTATTATTTCATTTCCAACATTTCTGCTTCCTTCTTCATTTATGTTTTCTAAATTTGTTATTCTAAACATGCATACTGCAGAAATTGTATATTTATCAATTAATTTTTTTCCTTCTCCATATAAATACTCTGCAGATTTTAGTCCTGAATAATAGTCATCTCTAACAATATTTTCAATTGTTTTTTGATATTCAATTGTTTTTAATATTGTTACAATATTATTTTTTATAACTTCTAACATTGCAGTATCTAAATTATCAAATGCATGTGCTAATCCACTTTCTATTAGCCAATATCCTATATACACATTATCTATAAACAAAGGAAAAAACATTGCAGATTTTGCTCTTCCAAATTCCATTTTTTGATATGGTAATCTTTCATTTTCTCTTTCTACTGTTACATATTTTGGAGTTGCAGTTGTTATACTATCTTTAAAAATTTCTTCGTTATATAAGTTAACTAACGTTTTCCAATGTTTTTCATCAACATTAGTTGCCTTAACCTTATATTCAGCCCCATCAAATACAACAATAGTAGAATATTTTAAATCATCAAATTTTTGGATAATTATGTTATTAATTTTAGATAATTTTTCATTTACTGAGGTGTATTCACCTATTGTATCCATAAAATTTTGTAAAACATTTAAACTATTTATTTTTTCATTTAAATTACTAAAAGCAGTTACTTTCTTGTGTATAGACATATTATAAATAATTAGTGTAACTATTATAAGAACAAGAACTACAATTATTGCCACTATAATATACAAGTTTTTTCACCTCAATTTTAAAAATATTTTAATAATTTTTCTTCATTTGATTTAATGTATCGTTTATTCCTGATGAAAATTTTTGTGGTTGATAATTTTGTTCAACTTTATTTTTTTGTTTTTTGTTTGGTGTTTTTTCTCCTATTAAAGGATAAACCATATTTTTTAATTCATATAAACATTGCATAAACACCTTAGAATATCCACTTAATGAGATTTTACAATTAACTAATCCTTCTAAATATCTAGAATATACTTGTTCCTCAAAAGGAATAGAGCAGTAATTTATAGTATCTCTATTAAACAACTCTGTCATAAAAGACATTGATGGTTCATTATAGTATGACATTCCACCTATAATTGCTTTATCTGTTAATCCTCTTACTTTTAGGTTTTTGTTAATTACTATTTTAAGTTTTTGTGGATCTAATATATTTTTTGTTTTTAAGTCTCGTAAAAATGCAGTAAGTGGTTGTATTGTTAAAACGTCTAAACTTTGTACTAGATATATTTCTTGTGATTCTTCAAAATATCCATAATTTGTATTAAAATCACAATCTAATATAACTAAGTCATGATTTTGTAATAAAGTTTTTATTATTTCTTGATAATTTTCTAAGCCAACATTTTCATCTGGTATAGCTGTATATACAGTTAAATTATTTCCAGCTCTTATTCCTTCTGCAATTCCAGAGTGTAAGTTTCTTATGCTTCCTGCAGCAATATTTCTTAATTGCTCTTCGTTTTGAGTATAAATATAATAAGAGTTTTTGTTTTGAGTTGTATCTAATATTGCTGTATTTATTCCAGAAGATGCAATCAATTGTGCAACATTATTTACTAAAAATGATGTTCCATTTTTACTTGTTCCAACAAATGATACTATTTTTTTGTTCCCTGTAAGTAAATTTTGAATATTTTCATTTAAATTATGGTTTTGTGTACTTATAACACTATTGTTTATAGTATTATTAAAATTATTATTATTATTGTTTTCAAATCTATTGTAATTTTGATTTATATTATTTATATTAGTATTTTCTTGTGATATTTCATCAAATCCAGGTAAAATATTGTTTTCACTTTTTGAATCATCATTTTGTATTTCATTTGCAATACCAAACAAGTTAGCTGGTTCTTCTATATTTCTTTGTGTTGTGCTTTCTGTTTCTTCTGGTAGAGGATTCTTTCTAGGTCTACCTCTTCTTTTTGGTGTAACTGTTTTATCAGTTTCATCTTGAACAGGAGTTTTTCTAGGTCTGCCTCTTCTTTTTGGTTCTTCTTCCCTAATTGGCTCTGGTATTTCTACTTCTATATCGTCGAAATCATTTTTAGGGATAGTTGTTTCAACTTTCTTTACATTATTTGTATTTACAGCAGATGGAACAACTATATTTCCTCCAACAGGTTTAGATTTATCCAATATAAAATTCATACTTAGTCCACTTGTTTCTTGTTTTTTTGCATATGCCTTTACTGAAGATGTCATAACTTTTTGATATGTTGGAGAATTTGTCTCTAAAACAACTTTTACATTTATTGGTAATACTTGTGCTATTAATTTAAGTTGTTCTTCATTATATTGTTCTGCAATATTTTCGAATGATTCTACATATTTATCTTCGTTTTTTCCAAGTTTTTTATAATGATTTAAAATATTTTGTATTTCTACTTCACTGACTTCATTTTCATTTTCTGGTGAATATTTAACATCTTCTGTATCAATACGATAATATAATTTTGCTTCTTTTTTTGTTCTTGGCTTTCTTATTAATTTGCATATTTTTTCTATACTTCTATCATCTCCAAGAACAGCATCATAAATTCCTATACTAAATAATTTAACTAGCATATCTTCAGATTTTTCTCTTCTGTCTGCACATATTAAAATTATTGGTATATCATTTCTTTTGCTATTTGCCGCTTCGTCACTAATAGAATCTAACCTTTCAAAAATAAATTTATCTATTGCATCGTAGTCATTATTAACATATGGTTCTAAATCTTCTCCTATAACAATTCTGTCATAAGTATTATCCTTTCGTAATTCTGTTTGTATTGCATTGAAAAAATATACATTTTTAGATGTTATTATTTCTTTGTACTCTTTTTGATATTCTTTTACTATAAGCTGAGATATTTTTTCATTATTTACAGCAAATAAAACTTTCATTTGTTTAACCCCTCCAACCTTTTACAACTATTGCAAATATAAGTGGTAATATTTGTGCTATAACAAGAATTGTAACAAAACTTATTATCATTGTAAAACCTTTGTCTCTTTCGTCTAATTTATGAATTCCTATAACATATTGATAAATAGCTCCAATTGCAATTCCTATAAAGCAAAATGGTATACTATATATTCTTACTATGTTTAGAATATATGCAGCTAGTCCATAAGCGTCTGATCCATATTCTTGTTTATAATCTTCTAATTTTTTTTCTGCATTCTTTTTTATTTCTACTATTTGTTCTGTTCCTTGTAATTCATTATTTGTTTGAACTGTATTGTTTATAGTTTGTGTATTATTTGTTATATTATTTGTTGTATTTATGGTATTATTTTGTGCAAAGCATACTGGCATACATGTAAACATTAATATGCAAAGAACTGCTATTACCATTTTTTTCATACGAATATTTGCTCCTTTCTCATATTTTTCCTATATAATAATACACTACAAATGAAAAAATAGCAAGAAAAATTTGCTATTTTTTTATTTTTGTAGTTATTTTTTATAATAGATAATTATTATTAATTACACATTTCTAAAACTTCTTTTAATCTGGTATAATTTTTTGTTAAATATAGATAGCCTATTAATCCTTCAAATGCGGTTGCATACATATAGTCTGTATGGTTTGCATTTTTAGGCAAATGATGATTTTCTGTATTTCTTGTTCTTCTTACTATATCTTTTTCTTCATCTTTTAAATCTTCTTCTATTTTCTTTAGAGTCTGAGCTTGTGCAGATGCTTTCACATAGCTTGATGCTTTTATATGTAATTCATGTACTTTTAGTTTTGTTGTATTTACTAAACTTGTTCTTATATATAATTCATAAATACAATCTCCAATATATGCCCAAACTAATGGGTTCATTAATTTTACATCTTGCTTATCTTTTATTGGTACAAATATTTCATCCATTTATTGTTCCCCTCTTTAATTATTAGGATGTAACGCGCATCATCCCTATTTTTTATTTTACTTTTTCTATTGTTATTTTTCCAATTTTACCGCTTCTATAATCATCTAAAATTATATTTGCTGTTTTTTCGTCATCTACATTTCCGCCAGATACTATTGCTCCACGTTTTTTTCCTATTAATTGCATTATTTCGTATATATTTTCGTTTTCTTGCCTATCTTGTGATAATATTTCATTAACTTTTTCTTCGTCTAACGAATATCTATTAATTAAATTTTCTTTATAGTTTTCTAATAAATATTTAACAAATTGATATGCAACTTCTATCTTTTCTAAAACATCATCTTTTATGCTTCCTGTATAGGCTAAATTTAATGCAACTTCTTCACTTTCAAATTTTGGCCATAAAACACCTGGTGTGTCTAATAATTCTATCTTATCATTAACTCTTATCCATTGTTTGCTTTTTGTTACTCCTGGCCTATTACCAACTACTAAAGAACTTTTCCCTGCTATTCTATTTATAAAAGATGATTTTCCAACATTAGGTATTCCCAATATCATAATTCTTATTGAACGTCCAATTCTACCTTTATTAGACATCTTTTCTAAATCTTCTTGCATTAAATTTTCAACTTCTTTTATAACATTTTGTACACCTTTTCCAGAATTAGCATCTGTTATAACTGCAGGTATACCATTTTTATTAAAATATTGTATCCATTTTAAAGTTTCTTTTTCATCAGCTAAATCACATTTATTTAAGGCAATAACCTTTTTTTTATTTTTTGTAATTTGTTTAATATCTGGATTTCTGCTAGACACAGGAATTCTAGCGTCTAGTAATTCTATTACAACATCTATTAATTTTAAATCCTCTATAATTTGTTTCCTAGTTTTCGCCATATGACCAGGATACCAGTTAATGTTTGTTTTATTTTCTTTATTCATTTTTATCACCACTACTTTTCACTTTCTTTTTCAAAATCAAAATCAAAATCAGTTATACTGTATCCAAGTTCTTTTAATTTTTCAAACACCATACTTGGAGAAATACCCAATAAAGTATTATAATCGCCATCTATTCTGTCTATAAATATAGATGCCTTACCTAAAGAATCATACCCACAACATTTAAATATTTTGTCATTATTATTAATATACCAATCTATTTCATTGTCTAATATTTTTCTAAAATAAACATCTACTTTTGAAGAAAATGTTATAGTCTTATTTTTATATAAATCTATTATTGTTATTCCTGTATATGCTGTATTTTTAACTCCTGATAACTCTTTTAAATTACTATAAACTTCTTCTTTAGTTTTTGGTTTTCCATATTTTTTATTATTACTATAAATAATTGTATCAGCAGCAATAATAATTGCATCATAATTAATTTGATTTTTAACTGACTTTGCCTTGCTTAATGAGACTTCCTCTACATATTTATCTGGCTTTGTTTCAATACTACATTCATCTACATTACTTGTTATAACTTCATATTTTAATCCAATCATTTTAAAAATATCTTGTCTTTGTTTTGATGATGAAGCTAAAATTATTTTCATTTTTATAATCTCCTATTCTTTTTATTAATTTATGTATTGCTTTTTATTTCAAGATTTTTGATACTCATAATAGCCTTCGGCTGATTTTTTCGTTTTACCGTATATATAAACTTATCCTACTTTAATTAAGTGGGCAGGGATGAAAGCCCTGCCCTATATCTATCTTCTAACATCAATTTACAATGTTCTATAATTATTTTTATCTGCTCTGTCATCCATTTTCCTATCATAGTCTTCATTTTTATAAAACCAATCTGTTTTTTTGTCTACTGGATGTGCTATTCTATTTTTATCTAAAAGTATTTCAAATATTGTAAATAATGGTATTATTATTCCTATTGCATTTACAATTAGTGCTGTATATATGTTAATATCAAAAGTTGCATTAGAATCTAATATTGTTAATATGTCGTTTACAAATGGCATTCCAAAATACCATCCATATGTAATTAAATATAATAAGGCTCCTAATACCTTTCTTTTAATTACTAGAACTATAGAAATTAGTGTTATAAATAATAGTGCTACTTCTACGTTGTAATTAGGTATTTGTATTCCCATATCTATTCCAATTGTATTTGTAACAGCAAGGACAATTCTAAACACCCAAAACATAATCATAAACATTACTACTAAATAAGTTGATAAATTTTTCATTTGTATTCCTCCTAAGTATTTATTTTTATTATTGCAAGACCTATTACACATATAATAAATCCTACTATTTTAAGTATTCCTGAAGAAGTATTTTGATCTCCAAAACTGAAAAGTTCCTTAGATATATTCCTTGAATCAAAAATACTTATTGTTCCTATTAATATAATTATCATTGCAAATAAATTTATAATTACCTTTAACATATTCTACATCCTTTTATATAATCTAATATAATAATAATTTTTTTTAATATAAAAGTCAATACCAGTAATTATACTTTAGTTAAATACATATTAGAATCCTTTAAAAAAAGTTGTATTTTTTTTAAATAAAGAAGCTACACAGTATTACTGTGTAGCTTTTAGTTATGCTGCTGAACGCGAGAAAAACAAAATCACATTTTTGGATACCTTCTTATTATACCCTTCTAAGGTAATGTCCCTTGTTTCTGGAGTTTTTACTACTGGAGTAAATCTTTTATAGGTACTTACAGGTATAAAATTTCGAGAATCCCAAGCATCAACAATTTCTTGATATTCTTTTCCTGTTAAATTATCAAACTCCTTGTTTCCAAATAGAACTTCTAGAATAATTCCAACTCCTCTGCAACTTTTGTTGATTCCCAAAAATCTCATTTCAGCTTCTACATTTTCTCTTGTTTTTAACATTTTCTTACGTCCTCCTTAAATTGCTGGTAAGTGCATAAATAATATGCACCAAGTTAATAGGTTTCACTTCTTATATTATAACATATTATGTAAAATAATGCAAATTTATACCTCTTTTTTATATATTTTTAAAAAATTATATTTCAATTCTATTATTAAATTTCTTTTTAACTATAATTTTTAATTTCTCGTTTTCCTTTTTTTCTAAATTTGAATCTTCTTTAATAATAGTATTTGCCACATTTTGTACTTTTTTGAGTATATCTATATCTTCAAATAAATTTGCTATTTTAAATTCTGGAAGTCCGTGTTGCTTTGTTCCAAAAAATTCTCCACTTCCTCTTAATTCTAGGTCCTTCTCAGAAATTATAAATCCATCATTTGTATTTTGCATTACTTTCATTCTTTCATTAATAACTTTACTATTTCCTTCATATTTTAAAATACAATATGATTGATATTCTCCTCTTCCTACTCTTCCACGTAATTGATGTAACTGTGCTAACCCAAATCTTTCTGCATTTTCTACTACCATTATACTTGCATTTGGTACATTTACTCCAACTTCTATTACTGTTGTAGAAATTAGAATATCTATTTTTCCATTTTTAAAGTTTTCCATTATTTGATCTTTTTCTTTTGACTTCATTTTACCATGTAAAATTTCTACATTATACTCTTTAAAGGTTTCATTTTTATATGTTTCAAATAGTGTTTCTACAGATTTTAAATTTAATTCTTCATTTTCTTCTACTAAAGGGCACACAATATATGCTTGCCTACCTTCTTCTATTTGTTTTTTTATAAAATTATTTATTCTTTCTGTTAGACTTTTTCTTACTGCGAAGGTATCTATTTTTTTCCTATTTGGAGGAAGCTCATCTATTATAGAAATATCTAAATCTCCATATAAAATTAATGCTAATGTTCTTGGAATTGGTGTTGCAGTCATAACTAGTACATCTGGATTTTGTCCTTTTTGTACAATTGTTGTACGTTGTTTAACTCCAAATCTGTGCTGTTCGTCTGTAACTACTAATCCTAAGTTTTTAAATACTACATTTTCTTCTAATATTGCATGTGTTCCAATTAAAATATCTATATCTCCATTTTCTAATCTTTCTAAAATTTCCTGTTTTTTCTTTTTTGTAATACTTGAAATTAATAATTCGCATCTTATTCCAAATTGTTCTAAAATTTGCTTAAAGCTTTCTAAGTGTTGGCTTGCAAGAATTGCAGTTGGTGCCATAATTGCTACTTGATATCCACTTTTTACTGCCTTATAACTGGCTATAATAGATACAACAGTTTTACCAGATCCTACATCACCTTGAAGAAGTCTATTCATTGATTTATTGCTTTCCATATCATTATCTATTTCCTCTAGTACTTTTAATTGTGCTTTTGTTAATTTAAATGGTAGCTTGTTAATTACATCTGACATATGTATTTGTTTATTAAATGTAACTCCTTTTTCTTGTTTTTGGTATTTTGACTTTAAGCTAAGAAGAGCAAGCTGCATACTTAAAAGTTCTTCAAATACCAACCTTTTTCTTGCATTTATAAAATCTTCAAAATTCCTAGGAAAATGTATTAAATTTATTGCATTATTTATATCATATAAATTATATTCATTTATTAAATATTGTGGCAAAGTTTCCTCTAACTTATTTGATACCATCTCTAATCCGTTTTCTATAATTTGTCTAATTGTGTTTTGTGATAAATTATATGTTAAAGGATATATTGGTATTATTCTCCCTGTATTTTTTGTTTTTTCTTTTATATCATATACTGGAGAATTAATTTCTATTTTGCTTCCTATTCTTTTTGCTTTACCGAAAAATTTATATGTTTGTCCTATTTTAAAAATATTTTTTAAATAACTTTGATTAAACCATGTAATTGTAGCTGTTCCTGTTTCATCTTTTACTATTAATTTATATATTTTTATTTTTTTATTTCTTGTTCTTATTTCTTCTAATCTTGAAGTTGCAATTGCCTCAATTAATACTTCTTTATTATCTTGTACTTCTGCAATTTTTGTAGGTTTATTTCTGTCTTCATATGTTCTTGGGTAATATGTTATTAAATCCTCTAAATTGAATATTCCCAGTTTATTTAATAATTTTGCTCTATTTGGGCCTACTCCTTTTATATATTGTATTTCTTTGGATAATATATTTTCCATTTATTACTCCTTACAATTTAATATAGCAATATTATCATAGCATAAATTTTTAAAAAAGTCTTGTTTTTTTTATTTATATATGATAAACTATTATACAGTCAATTTTATTACTTTGATTAGGAGGTGCTTTTTAATGGCAAAATGCGCAGTTTGTGAGAAATCATTAAGTCACGGAAATAAACTTAGTATTACTCGTTCACATATAAGTAAAAGAAATACAAGAACTTTTAAACCAAATTTAAGAACTGTTAAAGCAGTTGTAGATGGACAACCAAAAAGAATTTCAGTATGTGCTAAATGTTTACGTTCTGGAAAAATTAAAAGAGCTTAATTGTATTTTATATATTTAAAGACGGTAAATGTAAGATATTAAAATAATAATATTTTACATTTACCGTCTTTAATTTTATTGTTATATTCTTATGTACCTTAATTTTTAATTCCAAATATCATCTTCAATATTCCTCTTAATGCTTTTGGTGCTTTTTTTACTACTATTGTCATATTTATCACTCCTTTTTAACACGCTAACCATAAGCAGCCTACTGCCACTACAATTAGACCTATTGAAATTAACCAACCAGTAATAGGAAGTAATATAACAAGCAATATACCTAAACCTAAGCCTATTAAACACACTGCAAATGTTTTCTTTAATGTACAAAACATAATTTATTACCTCCTTTTTATATAGTATATTATTTTTAAAGGTATTATGTGACTGTAAACATATTTAATTTTGTAATGTTATTGTAAATATCAGTCACTATATTCATTTAAAAATCTTTATTGCAAATTTTAAATATTATTGTATTTATTTAAATTTTTTTATATAATTTAGATGGTGATTATATGAATAATAAAGATTATATAAAGTTAATAAATTTATTAAAATCTTCGTATCCTAATGCTAAATGTAGTTTAAATTTTAATACTCCTTTTGAGCTTGTAGTTGCTGTTATGCTCTCTGCACAATGCACAGATAAAAGAGTAAATTTAACAACACCTACTTTATTTAAAAAATATCCTAATATTGAAGCTTTTGCTAACGCAGATTTAATCGAATTAGAAGAAATAATACATCCTTGTGGATTTTATAAAAATAAAGCTAAAAATATAATTGCAACTGCAAAAAAAGTTATTACAGATTTTAATGGAGTTGTACCAAGTACAATGGAAGAGCTTTTAACACTACCAGGTGTTGGTAGAAAAAGCGCTAATGTTATTTTATTGGAAGTATTTAACATTGCACAAGGTATTGCGGTTGATACACATTGCAAGCGTATTTCAAATAGAATTGGTCTTTCAAACGAAAAGGACCCTTCTAAAATAGAAATGGATTTACTTAAAATTTTTCCTAAAGAATATTTAAAAGATATAAATCATTTACTTATATATTTTGGAAGAGATATATGTAATGCCAAAAAACCAAAATGCGATTTTTGTCCTATTAAGGAATTTTGTAAATGTTATACTTCTTCTGTTAAATTTCGTTGACAAATTTATATTTAAGTTATATATTCTTATATATAATTTTTTACAAGGGAGGAAAAAAATGTTAAAAAACAAAAAAACAAAAATTTTATTAAGTTTATTATTAATAATAACTTTAATTACACCTTTTAGTTTTGCAGACGATGAGGAAAGTGCAGTTGCAAATGAAAACATCGAAGCAACTACAGAAGAAGTCGTAAATGAAGATAATTCTCAAGAAAATCCAGAAGAAGTTCAAAATTCTGTAGGTAAAGATATTTATCAAGGAGATTTATACTTATTTGAAGACAATATTACAATGGACAAATTAGTTGATGGTAATGTTTATATCTTTGGAAATAATGTAAAAGTAACTGGTCAAGTTGCAGGAAATTTATTTGTTATGGCTAATAAAGTTACTTTTGAAGATGCTTATATAGAATCTTCTACTTATATTTTAGCAAATGAAGTTTATTTTAAAGCAGTTTCATCAGATTTATATGTTGCATGTAATACTTTAGAAATTCCAACAGATTATGGAGTTTATAGAGACCTTAAATGTGCTGGAAATTCAATTTCTATTGTAGGTATTATTGGTAGAAATGCTAATATAGAATGCACTACACTTTCATTAGAAAAAGATGGAGCAAAAGCAGATATATATGGAAATTTAGAATATAGTAGTGCAACTGAAATTACAGTTCCAGAAGGAGCAATTCAAGGAAATGTAAAATATTCTCCAATTGCAGAAAATACAAAAACTAAAGATACTGTTTTAGACTATATTTTTAGTGCAATAACTGCTATTGTATTTGCATTAGTAATATATGGATTGGCATTATTATTTACTAAAGACTCTATAGAAAAATGTACAAAAATTACTTCTAATAAATTTTTACCAGCATTTGGAATTGGTTTGTTAGCTTTAATTATTGTTCCAATAGTAAGTATATTATTAATGATTAGTGTTATAGGATTACCTGTTGCATTTACACTTCTTGCACTATATGGATTGTTAATTGCAATTTCAACATCTGTATTTGCAATTTGTATTTCAAATATTATATGTAATAAATTAAATAAAACTAATAAATGGCTTACAGCATTATTTGTTGCAATAATCTCATTATTAATATATATATTAGGAATTATTCCTTATATCGGTTTCTTAAAACTATTATTAGTTATTTTAGGATTTGGAATAATAACTATGTGTATACTTTTTAAAAATATAAAATTTGAAAAAGCAACTAAATAAAAAAATAATAAAAACCGCTTTTACAGCGGTTTTTATTATTTTTTGACTTTACAATAAATTAGTTTTTTAGTTGTTGTATAGTTTCTTTATAGTCATCTGAGTTAATTATACATGTTCCTGCAACTATTATATTTGCTCCTGCTTCTTTTAAGATTTTAATATTTTCTATATTTATTCCACCATCTACCTCTATATCTATGTCTATATCATTATCTTGTATAAATTCTTTAACGCTTCTTATCTTCTCTATTGTAAACTCTATTAATTTTTGACCACCTTCTCCTGGTTCAACTGTCATTATTAAAATTTGATGTACTAAAGGAAGATACTTATATACTTCTTCTACTTTTGTATCTGGTTTTATAGCTATTCCTACCTTACAATTGTTTTCTTTAATATATTTTATTAAATCTAAAACTTCTTCTTTACTTTTTGTTGCTTCTATTTGAAATGTTATTGTTCTAGGATTATAAATTAAAAATTTATCTATTTTTTCTTTTATATTTTGTACCATTAAGTGTACATCTAATGGTATTGTAGTAATATGTTTTAAATATTCCGCATATTTTTCCATTATACTTTCTGTATCATTTTGTACAAATATTCCATCCATTACATCTATATGAAAATAGTCTGTATGAGCCACTTCTAGGTCATAAAATGTTTTTATACTTTCTTCTGGATTTACATTTAATATTGAGGTTGAAACTTCTACCATTTGTGTTCCTCCTTATCTTTTAATTCTTCATATATTTTTATGTATCTTTTATATCTTTCTTGTGAAATTTTATTTTCTTCTAAAGCCTTTTTTATTCCACAATTTTGTTCTTTTATATGTGAGCATCCAACAAATTCACAATATTTTATATATTCTTTAAATTCTACAAAAAATTGTGCTAAATTCTCTGCTTCAGTTTCTGTTATTTCAAATGATGAAAAACCAGGTGTATCTGCAATAAATGTATTTTCTTCTAATTCATAAAGGCAAATATTTGTGGTTGTATTTTTTCCTTTTTTATTTTTTAGGCTTATACTTCCCTCAAGTGTTTTACTTTCTTTAAATAAGTTGTTTAATAATGTAGACTTTCCTACACCAGAATTACCAGAAAATGCACTTATTTTATTTTTTAAAATTTCTTTTAGCTCATCTATTCCTTCTTTTGTTTTTGCACAAGTTTTTATTATTTTATAGTTTGTTTTTTTATACTGCTTCTCTATTTCTTTTACCGTATTTTCATCTAAATCTATTTTATTTATAAGTATTATCGGTTTTATTTTTAATATTTCTGCAAAAACTAATTGTTTATCTAGCATTAATAAATCTGGTTTTGGCATTTTGCTTGATATAACAAAAATTAATTGATCTAAATTAGCAAGTTTTGGCCTTTTTATATAATTTTTTCTTGGTAATATTTCTTCTATTATCCCTGTTTTTTTATTTTCATCAACTATACTAACATTTACATTATCTCCTACAACAGGTTTTAATTTTTCTTTTTTAAATTTTCCTCTTGCATCACATGTATATATGTTAACATCTATTTTTACAGAATATTTATTTGAAATATTATCAATTATTTTTCCTTGTATCATAAATTCTCCTATTTATTTAGGACGCAGCACGCCGCGTCCTAACATCGCTTTAAATTAATTTATTTGTTAATTTGCTGTGTATGTTGTTTCTTTAGTTAAATCTAAGCTTTTTGTTCTTGTAAAACTTGCACCATTTCCATCTTGTATATTTACAACTATACTAACTATTCCTTTTCCTGAGAAACTTGTAGAAATAGCTGTTGAATTTTTATCTACATTTGATTGTGTAAATATAGATGTTCCATTAACCTTTATATCAATTTTTGCTTTTTTTGATGAATCTGTTAAATCTGAATCTGATGTATCATATCCACCTGTTATACTTTTTACATTTACTATTATTGTTCCAGACTTTGACTCTGCTTTATTTACTGTTATTGTAACTGTAGTACCTTCTTCTACTGTATTTCCAGATTCTATATCTTGTTTTAAAACTATTCCTTCTTCTTTTGAGCTATCATATTCATAATTTACAGAAACTTTTAGTTTCACATTTTCTATTGCTTTTCTAGCATCTGCTTCTGTTTTTCCTGTTAGAGTTGGAACACTTATTTTATTTACTCCTGTGCTTACAGTTATTATAATTGTACTTCCAGCGTTTACTTCCTTATTTGCCTCTATATCTTGTTTTACAACATATCCTTCTTCAACTTTTTTGCTATTTTCTTCTTCAATTTCTACTATTAAACCTATTTCTTCTAATGCTTTTATTGCATCTTCTTTTTTCATTCCTGCAACTTTTGGAACTTTAACAATTTCTGTTCCTTTACTTATAACAAGTTTTACTGTACTCTTTTGCTTAACTTCTTTTGTTAATTCTGAATTTGGATTTTGAGATATTATTTTTCCTTCTTCAACATCAACACTAAATTGTTCCTCAAATTCAAGAATAAGTTTTAAATCTTTTGCTTTGTCCTCAGCTTCTTGTCTTGACATTCCTACAAAATTTGGAAGTTCTACATTTTTAGTAGAAGTTAAATTTACAATTAGTGCAGTTCCACCAAATGCAAACATAAATATAAGTATTGCACCAATAATAAATGATAATATTTTATGATTTTCAATAAACTGTTTTAATTTATTTTTTTTCTTTCTATTTTTTCTACTATTTGTATTTTCTTCATCAATTGGTGTAAATCTTTGAGTCTCAAAACTATTATCATTGCCTCTTATGTAAACAAAATCTCCATCTGGTCTTTTTAAAGCCATATTTAAATCTCTTAACATTTCTGTTGCTGTTTGATAACGTAAATTACTATCTTTCTGCATAGCCTTTACTATTATATTATTAACAGCAGTTGGTATATCTGGGTTTACTTCTACTGGTTCAATAATTTCCTCTTGCATATGTTTTAAAGCAATAGAAACAGCTGTATCTGCATCAAAAGGAACTCTCCCTGTTAACATTTCATACATAACAACACCTAGTGAATATAAATCTGATTTTTCGTCTGTATATCCACCACGAGCATGTTCTGGAGAGAAATAATGTACAGAACCAATGGTATTTCCAAAAGCTGTTATTGTAGAATTAGATACTACTTTTGCAATTCCAAAGTCTGTAACCTTTGCAATTCCATCTTCTGTGATAATAATATTATGTGGTTTTATATCTCTATGAATAATTTTGTTTTTATGAGCTACTTCTAAAGCAGAAGCAATCTGTGTTGTAATATTTATTGACCATTTCCAAGGTAATTTTCCTTCTTCATTTATAATTTGTTTTAAAGTTTTACCTTTTATTAATTCCATTACAATATAATACAAATTATCTTCATGTCCAACATCATATATAGAAACAATATTAGGATGTGTCAAGCTTGCAGCTGACTGTGCTTCTGCTGCAAATTTTTTAATAAATTCTTCATCTGTTGTAAATTCATCTTTTAATACTTTTATTGCAACATATCTATTTAGTACATGACATTTAGCTTTGTATACTGTTGCCATTCCACCATTTCCTATTTTTTCTATTATCTCATATCTGTTACCTAACATTTTACCTTCTAGGTTCATTTCCATCTCTCCCTTTTAATCATTATATATAATAAGAGCTGTTATATTATCGTATCCCCCTAAATCATTTGCTCTATTTATTAAAACTTCTGCAACATTTATTTTATTGTTTATAAGTATATTATATATTTCTTTTTCTTCTATCATATTTGTTAGTCCATCTGTGTTCATTAATATAATATCATCTTTTAAAAATCCTCTAACAAATACATCTGGCTCTATATATTCTGTACACCCTAAAGCTTTCATTAACATATTTTTTTTAGGATGATATTTTGCTTCCTCTCTAGTTATTTTTCCATCCTTAACTAAGGATTCAACATAACTATGATCTGTAGTAAGTTTTCGCATAATATGTTTTCGTATTCTATATATTCTGCTATCTCCTATATGTCCTATAAACACTTTATTTTCGTATATTAAACAAATTTCTAAAGTAGTTCCCATACCTTTTAGTTCTTCATTTTCTTTAGACTTTTCATAAACAACCATATTAGCATATTGCATTGCACTTTTTATTAAGTTTTGCATACTATCTCTATCTTTTGGTGTATTAGTAAAATTTGTATTAATATAATTTTTTGTAGCATTAATTGCAAGTTTACTAGCTATTTCTCCACCATTGTATCCTCCCATTCCATCTGCTACTATAAATAATTTTAATTGTTCTTTACTTTCTGGTACATAAAAATAATCTTCATTTATTTCTCTGGCCTTTCCAATATCTGTTTTTGCTTGGATATACATTTATTCACCTTCTTTTTTTATATTTTTTCTTCTTAATTGTCCACATGCAGCATCTATGTCTGAACCTAATTCTCTTCTTATTGTTGATACAATTCCATGGTCGTTTAAATAATCTCTAAATTTCATTATGTTTTCATTTGTACTTTTTGTGTAATTACCATTTTCTATTTTATTTATTGGTATTAAATTAACATGGCATAGCATTCCTTTTAGTAATTTAACAAGTCTTTTTGCATCTTCTAAGTTATCATTATTTTCTTTTGCTAATGCATATTCAAAAGAAATTCTTTTATTTGTTTTTTCTATGTAATATTTGCACGCCTCTATTAATTTTTCTATATTATATGTATTATTTACAGGCATCATACTACTGCGCTTTTCGTTTGTTGTTGCATGTAAAGATATAGAAAGAGTACAACCGTATATTTTCATCTGCAAGCTTATATATTTTTGGAACTAAGCCACTTGTTGAAATACTTATATGCCTTGCTCCTATATTTATTCCTTTTTGATTATTCATTATTTTTACTGCATTTATTACATTATCATAGTTATCTAATGGTTCTCCTATTCCCATAAAAACAACGTTAGAAATTTTTATATTTTCTTCTCTTTCAACTGCTAATAATTGTTCTACAATTTCTCCACTACTTAGGCTTCTAATAAATTTTATGCCAGTAGATGCACAAAATTTGCACCCCATTTTGCACCCAACTTGTGATGAAACACATAAACTATATCCATGATGGTAATTCATTAATACTGTTTCTATTATGTTTCCATCTAATATATCAAATAAATATTTTTTTGTACCATCTTTAGATTCTTGTTTTTTTACAATTTTGTATATACATAATGTAAAATTTTCCTTTAACTTATTTCTTAAAGCAATGGAAAGATTTGTCATTTCATCAAAACTTGTAACATTTTCTTCATATATCCATTTGAAGATTTGCTCTGCTCTATATGGTTTTTCTTCAAGTTTTATTATTTCTTCTTTCAATTCATCTAAATTATAATCTTTTATATTTTTCATAATTATTCCTACTTATTTTTCTACAATTTAACTTATATCATAAAAGGCTTTATAATTCAATATATTTTACAAAAAAACTAAGGAGTTGTATTACTCTTTTAATACAACTCCTTAAATAGTTAATTTAACCTTTATGCCTCTTTTTTGCCTTTTTCTACTTCTGGATAAACACTTACTTGTTTTTTGTCTTTACCTTTTCTTTCAAATTTTACTATTCCAGTTTCTAATGCGTATAATGTATCATCGCTTCCAATACCAACATTATTACCTGGATGAATATGAGTTCCTCTTTGTCTAACAAGTATGTTTCCTGCTAAAACAAATTGGCCATCAGCTCTTTTAACACCTAAACGTTTAGATTCACTATCTCTACCGTTTTTTACACTACCTTGCCCTTTTTTATGTGCCATGTTTATTCACTCCTTTCATAAAGTAAATTATATATCTCTTTAATTAAATGCATTTTTTAAGCTTCTTTTTTTTCTTCTGCTTTTTTTGTTGTAGATTTTTTTGCAGTTGTTGTTTTTGCAGTTGTTTTTGTAGTTGTAGTTTTTGTAGTTGTTGCTTTCTTTGTAGCTGTTGCCTTTGGAGCAGTTTCTTCCTTGCTTGGTGTTTTAGTTGTAGTAGATGATTTTATAGCTGTAATTTCTACTTTTGTGTATGGTTGTCTATGTCCTTGTTTTCTTCTATAATTCTTTTTAGCTTTATATTTGAAAACAATTATTTTTTTACCTTTTCCATGTGCTACAACTTTTCCTTCTACTTTTACACCTTTAACATAAGGATTTCCTACTTTAATTTTTCCTTCATCAGATACTAAAATTACATTACTAAAAGTAACTTTTTTACCTTCTTCAGTATCTAATTTTTCAAAGAAAATTACATCTCCTTCTGCTACTTTGTATTGTTTTCCACAGCTTTCAATTATTGCGTACATTTAAAATGCACCTCCCTTTTCGTATACTCGCTAATCCTAAACCAAAGGTAGCTAATTATTTCATAGCATTTATGTACCACGATTAAGCGGATTACAGTTACTAATTTTATCACAAATGTAATAAACTTGTCAATGCCTAAAAGTAAAATCATTCTATCTTTTTGCTAAATTAGTAAAACCCAAGCATCTTGATATAATTAAATATCAAAATGCTTGGGTTTTATTGACACTGTTTAATTTCTTCAATTAAATTTTTATATTTTATATATAGAATTTTTTTATCGTTTGTATCTATTGAATTTTTAAATTCGTTTAATAAAATATAAGTTTTATTTATGTTATATTGATTTTTATTGTTTTTTACGTCATTTAAAATCGCATTAAATTCATTTATTGCCGATTCCGTTTGATTTTTTATTTCATCCCAATTTTCTTGTTCTATTAACGAATATGCATTTATTATTTTAGATTTTGTATTTATTAGTGCTATTTGTTTATTATCCGCTTCATAACTTTTCATAAATTCTGGTAAATACTGGTATAGTTTTGAAATCATTATTAAAGAATTTTGTTTATCTTTACTTTCTATATATTTTGTTGCTTGATCTAAATCTTTGCTAAAACCTGCAATGTTATTGTTATTTCCTTTTTTACTTATGTCTATTATAATTTCTGACCATGACATATATATATCTTCTATACTATTTTGTAAACTATCCCAATCTAATTCATCCGTATTTAATTGTTCTTCTTCTACACTATATTTTTCTTTGCTATTGCTAGAGGAACTAGAGTTGTCTTCAGTTTTACTGCTATTATCTTTTTCGGTAGAACTATTATTGCTTTGTCCTTCATTACTATTTTCTTTTGTATTATTTTTTTCTTTATCATCTTCTTTAACTATTTCAAATTCTTCAATACTTATATTATTTAATTTATTACCAATATTGATTAATTTATCACTTAAATATAATATTTCTTCATTTAATTTTTCTTTTAATTGTTCTTCTTCAGTAGGTTTTTTACTATTGTTCCAAATTGCAAATGTGCATGCTCCTAATAACAAAATAACAACTAATATAATACTAATTTTTTTATACATTATATTTTTCCTCCAATAATTATTATTTCCTTCTTTTTGCCAAATATTCCATTGTATAAGTATTTATAAACTAATAATACTATTAGTATAATTTTTTATTATGGAGTTTTTTATGAATACAAGTGTAAATTTATTTAGTATGAAAAAAGGTGAAATTCTTAAATTTTTAAAATTATTTTATGATTACAGTATAGAAATTGAAGATGACTTACATTGGAAAAAAGTTTTTGAAAATCCTATTGAAATGGTAGACTTAATTGGGAGTTTTATAGATAATAATGATAAATTTAAAATTACTATGTGGATTTGTTTAGATAAAGATGTTTTAATAAATGTTAACTCAACAAATGCTAATAATATTATAAAATATCTTTTTGAACGATACCCTTATTAATATTATTAGCATTTAATTTAATATTTATTTTTAATCTTTAAATAATTCTTTCCAATTTTTAACATATTCCCAACCAGAAAATATTGTTGCAATTACACATACTGTCATTAATGTAGATGAAATTATATTTAATATTAGGTCTCCATTTGTTAATTGGCCTCTTAACATTCCAAAGTATCCATTAATATCTATCATTAGTGCAATTATAGCTAACATTTGAGTAACTGTTTTTATTTTTCCCCATATAGAAGCAGCAATAACATTCCCACCTTTTTCTACAGCTACTAATCTATAGCCAGATACAATAAATTCTCTAAATAAAACTATTATTGGAATCCATGCTGGTAATCTTCCAGCTTCTGTAAGCATTATCATTGCAGCTAAAACTAATATTTTATCTGCAATTGGGTCTAAGAATTTTCCAAATGTTGTTATTTCATTTCTTTTTCTTGCAATATTTCCATCTAATTTATCTGTAATAGAAGCTATTATAAAAATTATATCTATTATTATCCACTCTATTGGTATATAATTAATATCTCCTTTAATCCCTAAAAATGGAATGATAACCATTATTGGTACTAAAATTATTCTAAAAATAGTTAATTTATTTGCTAAATTCATTTTAGGTTTCCTCCTTTGTATTTTATAAATCATATTATATACAAAATTAAGAATTTTGAAAAGACTTTTAACGCATTTTCTAAAATTATCTTTTTCTTTCTACTATATTTATTATATCTAACAAATAATCACCTATAACAGGAATGTTTAATCTTACTATTTTTTGAAGCAAGTAAACAATAATTGCTGTTATAATTGTAAACCCTATACCAATTCCTATTCCTTTAAATATTCCAGAAATCAAATTTCTTTTTATTAATAACTTCCAATTACCTAAAATTTCACTTAAATCTATAATGTCGTTTCTAACTTTATTTGTATTTAATTTTAATATTAATCTTCTTACTTTATTTTTTAATAAATACATAAAATGAACCACCTTATTATTTTTAGGGTGGTTTATTTTTAAAAAATTATTCAATTGTATTTTCTATTGTAGTATTATTTACGTCTAAAATTTCATTTTCTATTCCTTGCTTTTTATTTTCTTTTTCTTCGTCAGCTTTCATTTTTTCTAATTGATTAATTAAATATTGTAGTTGTTTTAAATCTGTTCCTATAAGTTCCCAATCGTTGTTTTCATTAGATGATGTTAGATTATTATTAGCTTTAATAATTTCATTAATTAATGCTTCTTCATTATCTGTATTTGTAACTTCTATTTTTGTAGCATATTGAGATGTTAGGTTTTCGATTGCTTCTGTTATGTTATTTCCTATAGCAACTTTATTTCCAGAAGCTACTATTATTTTTCTTAAAACTGGAACTTCACTTTCGTTTAGCATAACCTGATAAATTGGTTCTACGTATAGCAAAGTATTATCTATTGGAACTACAATCATATTCCTAATTAATTTTGTACCACTTACATTTAATGCTTGTATTTGTGATGATATTTCTTCATTTTGTTCTATTTGAGTATCTAACTGCATAGTTCCTACAACATTACTGTCATCAGCATATTTATATAGTTTTAGTTTATTATTTCCGTTTTCATCTATTGTTCCTACTAAATATGCAGATAGACTTTGTTTTCCTTCTAATGTGTATGGTAAAACTAATCCTAATTCTTCTTTATTTGAATCTACCGTTTTTATCATTGTATAATATGGCTCTATAACATTTCCTGTTGTTGTTAAGTTTTTGCTTAAAACATGAGTTGCAGGTTCCCATACATCATTACTTCTATATAATGCATCTGTTTTTACTGTATGGTATCTTTCTAATACTTTAGATTGTATATTATATAAAAACTTTGAATATGTTATATGTGAAGTTATATCTGTAGAAATTGTTGAATCTATATCTTCAAATAAATTTGGATACATATTTCTATATGCCATAATTATTGGATCTGTTCTATCTGTAATATATAACTTAATTGTTCCATCGTAACTGTCTATTAACACTTTAACAGAATTTCTTATATAGTTAATTTTTTGTTTATTTCCATTTGTTTCTATAACTGTTGATTGAGAATATGGATATGAATTAGATGTAGTATATCCATCTAATACCCACACTAGTTTTCCTTCAGATGTTATTACTTGATATGGTTCTTCATCGTAAATTATATCTGGTAGAATAGTTTTTGCTCTTTCAACTATATTTCTATTTATTAATATTTTACTGTCTTTTGTAACATTACTTGAAAATGCAATACTTAAATTCTTTTTGTATATTCCTAAAACTAATCTATCTAAGAATCCTAATTGTATTCCACCTTCGCCTGTGTAAGTATTTTGTGCATTTTCTGTTTCACTTATAGGATAATCAAATTCCTTTTTATTTTTTGTATTTGTTATAACTGTTTCATTTGTTTCTGTTCCATAATAAATTCGTGGTTCACTTATTTGTATTTTTTCATTAGAATTATTGAATTCTTTTTGTATATATTCAATATTTCCTGTTTCATGTGTGGTTGTTGCAGATGTAATTACTGTTCCATATCCATGTGTATATGAGTACGTTTTATTTGAATAATTACTGTTATTAATATTAGATAATTCCCTTGCAGATAAATATACTAATTCTTCTTTTCCATTTATGTTATATAAGCTTAATTTACTATTTTTAAATGTATAGTTGTCAGATTTAGATTGCTTATCTGTTAATGTTTTTAAAGTGGTATCTTCATCTACAATAGGTATATTTTGTAATACATTTTCATTATTATTTATTTGTTCTAAACTTATTGTTCCTGCATCTTCTATTTTTATTTCATTTACTTTTAATCCATAAGCATTTTGAGTCGCTTCAATGTTATTTGCTAAATATTTTTTTTCTTTTTCTAACTCATTTGTCGAAATAAATATTGCTTGAAATCCAAACATTAATATTCCTAAACAAATTAAATATGCTGGAACAATAGACAAATATTTTATTACTTTTTTAGTATTTTTTTGTTTAAAGTACTTTATTGCTTTAAATACACAAATTACAATTATTATTGCAAGTAAAATGTATCCACCTATTTTTAAATATATATCTGTAGTTCCTGCTCCATAAATGGTTGTTGAATTTCCATCTTTTAATGTTAAAAGTTTTTCACATAAAACATTTTGTGTTTTTACAATTATTAAAGCTGCAATTCCAACTACCCCAAATTTCAAATAATTAAGTAATTGTTTTATTAAATTGCTTTGTTTTAGTGTTTTTCTGTCTACTCCATCAAAAAATGAATTAAATGATATTAAATAGTATATTCCTGTATATATAGCCAAAGCAATAATAAGCACTATAAATGAGGCTATTATAAACTCTATAAATGGTTTTTGAAAAATATAATATCCTATATCTAATTTAAAAATTGGATCTGTTATACCAAAGCTTGCTGAATTAAGCATTAGCATAGCTTTTTTGCAAACAGTATTAAAAGTTAGTCCGCTAACAATTAAAGATGCAATAAAGGCTATAGATTTATTAGGAAGTTTTGGCATTTCTTTTTTTTCATCTTCAAAAAAAGATTTTAGACCTTTTTTTATGCTTTTTGTAGCGATTAAAATAGTAATAAATATAAATACAAATTCTATAGCAAAAGTTATTGTTTTATACTTAATATTATCCCAGTATACTTGTACAAAATTTTCTCCTAGTTCTAAGTTTTCTAAGTAACTTCCTCTAAATAATATATAACCTACAATAATAGCTAATACTATAAAAATAAATACTAGTTTTGTTCTTGTTCTTTTTTTCTTTGGTGTTTGTTTTTGTGTTTTATTTTCCACTTTATACCTCCACTATTCTTATATTATTGCTTTAACAAATTCTTCTGAATTAAATTCTTCCATATCGTCTATTTGTTCTCCAACACCAACAAATTTTATTGGTATTTTATTTTCGTTCGAAATTCCTATAACAACTCCACCTTTTGCAGTTCCATCTAATTTAGTTAATATTATTCCTGTTACATCCGTAGTTTCTTTAAAAGCTTTAACTTGTGAAATTGCATTTTGCCCTGTTGTTCCATCTATTACAAGTAAAGTCTCTTTAGATTTCATTGGTAATTGGTTATCTATAATTTTATTTATTTTTGAAAGTTCGTCCATTAAATTTTTCTTATTATGTAATCTTCCTGCTGTATCACAAATTAGAACATCTACATTTTCCTCTTTTGCTTTTTTAATTGCATCATACACAACAGATGCAGGATCTGAGCCTTCTTCCTTTTTTACAATTGAGCATCCTACTCTATTTGCCCATATTTCTAATTGTTCTACTGCTGCTGCTCTAAATGTATCTGCTGCAGCAAGCATAACTTTTTTACCTTGTTTTTGAAGTTTATTTGCAATTTTTCCTATTGAGGTTGTTTTACCGAACTCCATTAACACCTATAACTAAAATTACAGAAGGAGTTGTTGTAAGATTTAAACTATTATCCGTTTCATCTAACATTTTTTGCATTTCTTGCCTTAATGCAATTCTTACACCTTCCTCATCTTCTATCTTTTCTTTTTTTATTCTATTTCTTAAGTTTTCTATTAGTTTTATAGATGTTTCCATTCCAATGTCTGACATAACTAAAACTTCCTCAAGTTCTTCTAGCAATTCTTCATCTACTTTTCTAAAATTACTAAAGACATTATTTATTTTATCATCTATAGATGTTTTTGTTTTATTTAACCCATTTTTTAATTTATCAAAAAAACCCATTTATGCCTCCTACTTTATTATTCTGTTGCTTAAGCATTTTATCATAAATATTATAAATAGTCAAAAAAAACATTATATACCTAAAAAAGATAAAATTGAATATATTTATCCCCCTAAATGGAACTTATAGAAACTCTTTATAAAGGTAAGTCAAATTTATAATTTATTATCTTTTATAATTGTAAAACTTGCTCATTTAATTCTGCGAAATTGCATTGAATTAAGTGAGTATTTTTATAAATTAATAATTTTTTCTATAATTTCCATATCTTCAATTTTGTTAATTGCAAAGCATTTTTTACCTGAATCTTTTATAGAAGCTCCTAAATGATACATTTCTTTATTATCTATTACAATAAATCTGTCATGGAATTTATTTGTTTTAGCAACTTTAAGAATAGGATATTCTTTATCAAATTTTTTATCATGTTCTAGTAATTTATATTCCATATTTGTTAATCTTTCAAACACTTGTCCATTTAGCATTAAAAATTTTCGCATTTCTACAAATGCTCTCATTATATTAACACTAACTTTTATAGCAATTTCATTTTTCAAAACTCCAGATAACATTGAAATTCCTTGTTCAGTAAAAACATATGGTAAATACTTTCTAG
>CANRKA010000008.1 GCA_947631025.1 uncultured Clostridia bacterium
ATTATTGTAATTACTAATGCAATTAGTGTTACTCCTTTTGTATTTTCTAAATTACTGCTCTCTCTCTCTCTCTCTCTCTTAGAGCTTCAACTACTTTCATCATTTGTTACCTCCAAACATTTTTTAATCTTTTTCAAATTATACACTAAATATATAACTAAATGCAACAACTTGCAAAAGAAAAATATATGTTTTATGGCTTTTATTTTTTATATGAATTTATAATACAGTTTTCTCATATATTTTTTAAAAGGTTTATTTTACTTATTGTACTTAATTGGAGGTTTTATGAGAAAACTTAAACTTTTCCTAATTAATGGTTTTATTTTAACTTGCACTTCTTTTTTATTACAAGTAATAGGACTATTTTTTAATGTTTATATATCTAATAAAATAGGTAGTGAATCTGTTGGTGTTTTTCAACTTTTAATGTCTGTATATTCTTTTTTTATAACATTTGCTATGTCTGGAATAAACTTATCTTGTATGCGTATTGTTTCTGAGGAAATTGCACTTGGACTTGGTGGAAATATAAAAAAAGCTATGAGAAATTGTATGTTTTATAGTCTACTCTTTGGACTTTTAGCAGGAAGTTTGCTTTTTACTTTTGCCCCATTTATTTCTACAAATTGGTTACATTCAAAAGTTTCTAGCACACCACTTTATATAATTTCGTTTTCTCTTCCTTTTGTTGCAATTTCATCTTGCTTAAAAGGCTACTTTTCTGCTGTTAGGCGTGTTTCTAAAACTGCTTTTACAGAAATTTTTGAACAAATTGTTAAAATTGTTTTAATTTCATATTTAATAAACTTATTTATGCCACCAACTGTAGACTATGCATGTATTTCTTTAGTTTTAGGTACTACTATTTCTGAAAGTTTATCATTTATTTGCTTATTTATTTTATATAAAATAGATAAAAGGCAATATAATAATTACAAAAAAAGTCACTCACGTTTTATAGGAAAACTCTTACATATTTCTTTACCTATTGCTTTTACTTCCTATGTTAGGTCTGGCCTTTCAACCTTACAACAAATATTAATTCCATTCCGTTTAGAAAAATCTGGAATTAGCTGTGAAATGGCTCTTTCTCAATATGGACAAATAAGTGGTATGGTTATGCCAATTATTATGTTTCCATGTATTTTTATTCAGTCTTTTTGTAGCTTATTAATACCAGAATTTTCCGAATATAATGTACAAAATAAATATTTTCAAATAAATTACAATATTTCTAAAGCAATAAAATATACAATATATTTTTCTATTTGCATTTTTGGAATTTTTATATGTTTTAGTAAAGAACTGTGTACAATTATATATAATTTACCAGAGTTATCCACATTTTTATTAATATTATCCCCTACTATTATTTTAATTTATTTAGATAAAGTAGTTGATAGCATATTAAAAGGTTTAGATAAACAAGTTCGTGTTATGGGAATTAATATTATAGATTTATTTTCTAGCATTAGTATAATTTTCTTTTTACTTCCTATATGGGGAATTAATGGATATTTATTTGTTATTTTATTTAGTGAAACAATAAACTTTGGCTTAAGTTTACGAATTTTAATAAAAGAAACCAATTTTAAATTTGATATAAGTACTATTCTAAAATCTTTTTTAAGCTTAATTGGAGCTACTTTATTTATAATTATTTTTAAAAATTTATTTGAAATAAATATTGTAAATTTAATTTTACTTATAAGCTTATTTATTGTTATTTATTTAACAGAATTAAAATTCTTTGAAAAAAGAATTTTGTAAAAATACTATGTATTTACTAAATATTTTACACAAGAATTTATATTATAATTTAAAAAGTGAGAGGACATTATAAGATTTAGCTTTAATTCTAACATCTTATTACCTCTCACTTCTAACTTTCTAACTTATAAATTTTTATTTATCTGTTATATTTCTTTTTTTTCTAATTATATCATTTAAAGCATTTATTCCAATAAATACAACTGTTAATATTAGTAATATTGTTATATTTTTTGTTAGTAAATTTCCATCTATACATACTAAAGCTTCTCTTAATAACCTTATTGTATATGTCATTGGTAAAAAGCTATGTATGTTTTGGAAAGGCGTTGGTACTGTTTCTATTGGGAATGTTCCACCTGTTGCTGCTAATTGTAATATTAATAAAATTAGTGCTATAAATTTTCCTATATCTCCAAATGTAACAATTAAAAATTCTATTATGTTTAAAAATAGTACAGCTGTTAAAATGCATGTTCCATAGTATAGCCAAATATTTGTAACATTAAATCCTAATCCTAATTTTAGTAAAAATCCTAATGCAATTCCTTGAATTACTGCTAAACCACCATATAGCGCTGTTCTTAATATTTTATTTTCTGCATATTTTCCAAATAATTTAAATCTATTTTCTTGGTCATAATATAAAACTACAAAAGCCATTAATGCTCCTACCCATAAAGATAAACTTATAAAGTATGGTGCAAATGCTACTCCGTATTTTTCTATTTGTCCATAAGATTTTTCCTCAATTTTAATAGGGTTTGCTGTGTATTCATCTAAACCTTCTAATTTTGTTAATTGTTCTTTTGTGTCTGCTATTCCATCGTCTACACCTGTTTTTAGTTCTGTTACACCTTCGTTTATTTTACCTATTCCATCTTGAACTTGTTTTGAACTAGATGACAATGTTTCAATTCCACTTGTTAAATCTGAACTTCCTGCTTTTAGTTGTGCCCCACCGTTTTGTAATTGTTTAGCACCATTATTTAATTGTTTTACTCCTGAAGATAATTGATTTAGTTTTGATACTTCTGAGTTTAAAGTTTGAATTCCAGAGTTGATTTTACTTGAATTATTTGCTAATACTGTTCCTGTAGCTGTAAGCTGACTATTCATTCCTGGAATACTATTTACAGTTGTAACATATTGCTGTATGCCATCATTTAATTGTTTATAGCTTTGTGCTAGCTCATTTACAGAAGCTATTAGCGTTTCCACATCTTGCGTTCCATTTTCTAGTTTTTCTGTTCCTGCATATAATTCATTTATTCCTTTATTAAGTTCTGCCAATCCTTCATCTAAACTTTTGCTTCCATTGTAAGCAGTATTTATTCCATTATCAAATTCTTGGTATTTATTAGATAATGTTTGTGTTCCTTCTTGCAATTGCTCAGCACCATTGCTTATTTCTTGCATTTTTTCTGGAACTTCATTTAATTTATCTGTTAATGTTCCTACAACTGTTTCACTTATTTCAGACCTTACTTCTTTTTCTATTGTGTTTACTGCAGAATTAATTATTTGTGATGCTAAATAGTTGCTTTTTTTATTTGGTGAATAAGTTATAGTTGTAATTTGTCTATCTGCATTTTCAGCATTTTTCAAATTTTTAGTAAAATCTTTTGGAATTGTTATTAATGCATAATATTCTTGATTTATTAAAGATGTATTTGCATTTTCTTCCTCTACTTTTTCAAATTTTAGTGTATCTTTTTCTAATAATTTATCTTGAAGTTTTTTTCCTTGGTTTTCATTTTCTACTCCTTCGTCTAAATTAACTACTCCAACTTTTACATTTTGTAAATTTCCATATGGGTCCCAAAATGCCTTTAAATAAAAGAAGCTGTACATTAATGGTATTAAAATTACTACTGCCCATATTATAATCTTTAGTATTAAACTTGCTTTTAATTTTTCTTTTAAATCTTTCATGCTGCAGTCATTCCTTTCTTTTATTATCTTTATCAAATATTAAATTTTATAGCAAATTTAATATTTTTTTACATTACATATTTTATCTACAATATTATTTTACATTTATTCTATCTATTGTAAATTTATATAAAAATTCCGTCTTTTAGAATTGCTGTTATATTATCTGCTATTTCTTTTTCGTTTAGTGGCTTATTATTACTATTCCAATCGTACATAAGTGCAATATATACCTTATATATTACAAATGAAGCAATTTCTATATTACATGATTTTATCTTTTTTTCTTCTATTGCTTTTTTTATTTTTCCTTTAATGTATTCTATAACTGCATTATCAAACATTTTTATACTTTCTTTTGCTTGTATATTATTAATTAATTCTGAATCTTTAATAGTTCTTAATAAAAATTGATTTTCGTTTTTGTATTTTAAAAGGTCATATATTGTTTTGTGAATTTTTTGAAAATATGGAATATTTAGTTTTTCATTTTTTTCAATAATAGTTTTCATATTTTGTATTTCATTACTTACAATTTCTTTAAATAATGTTTCTTTATCTTTAAAATGTGCATATATTGTTTTTTTTGTTACATTTGCATCTCTTGCTATTTCGTCCATACTAACTTTTTTGTATCCATATATACTAAACAACTCTTTAGCACTTTTTATTATACTCTCTTCTTTCATATTTCACCTTCTTTTTGTACAAGTATACTATTTTGGTATCTTGGTATATTATACTCTCTCTTTTTCACTTTGTCAACAATTTTTTTGCGAGCAAAAAATTTGTATAGAAGTTTTTTATGCAATGCTTTATATTATAAAAAGCTATAAAAAAAATTTCCTATAATATAATAAAGGCACCATAAATGGTGCCCACTAAAAATAATTTTAATAAAGAAACTTAAAAAAATTTAATTTCTATTTTTTCCCTAATTTTAATTTAATTTCACTAATATTTCTATTTCTTTGAACAGTTAAAGTTACTTCATCATTTGGTTTTTTTGAATAAATATATTCTCTTAAATCATTCATTTTGCTTAAGTTTTTTTCGTCTATTTTTGTTATTATATCTCCTTTTTTTAATCCGGCTTGGTCACTTGCAGAGCCTTTTGTTATATCTTCTACATAAATTCCTGTTTCTATATTTAGCGTTTCATCTAAATATGCAATTACATTTTTGTCATATGCAAAAATTCCTATACTTGCTTCTTCAAACTCACCTTCAACAGCATATTTTTCTATTATTGGTTTTATTACATTAATTGGAACTGCAAATCCTATTCCTTCTGCTGTTGTTATTTTTACAGAATTTATTGCTATAACACTTCCATCTGGCTTTATTAATGGTCCTCCACTATTTCCTGGGTTAATGGTTGCATCTGTTTGTATTAAATCTGCCATATAAATTTCTTGGTCATTTTCTGTAAATTTTATGGTTCTATCTATGGCACTTATTATTCCAGATGTTACAGTTCTTTGAAATTCATACCCTACCGGATTTCCTATTGCGTATACTGTTTCGCCTATTTTTACATTACTTGAATTTCCTAATTTTACGTAATCTAAATTTTTCATATTTATTTTTACAATACTTAAATCTAAATTTGTATCACTCCATTGAACTATTCCCGTATACACTTTTCCATTTTCTAATGTAACATAGCAACTACTATACTTTTCTCCAGAAACATGTGCATTTGTAACTATATATCCATTTTCTGAAACTATAAAACCTGTTCCAATTCCTAAATTTGAACTACTATTATTAGAAAATACACTCCTTCCCATATTTTTTATTTTAGAAATTCCTACAACAGCTTTATTTGCTTGTTCTATTGTATCTGATACAGTTTTGCTTGTCTTTTCCGCTTCTTCCACAGTTAAAACTGTTCTTTGCGCTTCAATTTCTGTTTTTAAATTGCTATTATCTGCTACCTCAATTTCATTATAAATAGAATATAACCACCAAAAAAACAAAAAAGATAAAACAATAATTAAAATTTTAATAATTATTCCTTTAATCCTTTTTGCTTTTAAAGTGTTTTTCATACTAATCCTCCAAAATATGTATTTAAATTTCAATTTCTATTATGCCCATAAGTTCAAACTGAAATACACATTAAATAAAAGTTTTTACAATAACTTTTTATTTAATTTTATTTTTTAGCGCTATTCATAAAAATGGCTAAGTGCCGGCTTAGAATCTAATTTTTTTGACTAATTTCGACATATTTTTACAAATTTTAAAATACATGCCAAATCTATTTTACAAAAAACGGCAAAATAGTTTGATTTTTGTAGGGTGTTAGTATATAATTCTTTAAAAGTTAAGTTTAATTTAACTTTTAAAAATATAATGAATTTTGAATAAGAAAATTTGAATTTTCAAAAGATTCTTAATATAAAAAATGTTTAAGATAAAAGGATTGTGAAACTTATGAAAAAAACTTTATTTGAATTAACTAACCCTCAAAAAAGTATCTGGCTTACAGAGCAATATTACAAAGGTACTACTGCCAATAACTTGTGCGGTACTGTTAATATAAATGAAAAAATAGATTTTAAAGTTTTAGAAAACGCTTTAAATTTGGTTATAAAAAATAACTCCAATTTTTTAATTAATTTTAAGCAAAAAAATGGGGAGTTGTTTCAATATTTAACAGATTACAAATATTTTAATATTGAAACTATAAATGTAAAAAGTAGCGATGATGTTAAAGCTATTGAAAATAGTCTTAATAATAAGGTTTTTAATATAGAAAATTCATATTTATTTGAATTTAAAATTTTTAAATTTCCTAATTCTACTGGAGGATTTGTTTTTTGCTGCCATCATTTATTAGGTGACTCTTGGAGTTTAGGTTTAATCTGCAAAGAAGCAATTCGTGCTTATAATTCTTTGTGCCAGGGAACTGAAAATGAACTTCCTACCTCAAACTACATAGATTTTTGTAAAACGGAAAAAAATTATTTACAAAGTTTGAAATTTCAAAAAGATAAGGAATATTGGGATTTAGTATTTAGCACTATTCCAGAAGTGGCAAGTATTCCTTCTAAAAATAAAAATACTTATGAAAATATTTCATGCAAAGCAAATAGAAATACTTATGAAATTTCAAAAGATATTATGGAAAAAATAAATGAATTTTGTAAAAGTAATAAAATTTCGGTTTTTAATTTTATTACTTCTATTTACTCGTTATATATAAGCAGAACTTGCAATTTAAAAGATTTTGTTATTGGAACTCCTATATTAAATAGGTCTAATTTTGCTGAGAAAAATACTTTGGGAATGTTTGTTAGTACTGCTGCTTTACGTGTTAATTTAGAAAATAAAAATACTTTTTTAGATTTAGCATCTAATATTGCACAAAATAGTATGAGTATGTTAAGACATCAAAAATACCCATATGAATATATTTTAAAAGACCTACGCCAAAGGATTCCAAATTTACCTAATTTATATAATATTTTAATTTCTTATCAAATAACAAAAACTACAACAGATACAATAAAACATACTACAAATTGGGCATTTAATGGAAATTGTGCAGATGAATTACAAATACATATTTTAGATTTAAATGATACTGGAAACTTAAATATTTCTTACGACTATAAAACACAAAAATATACTTCAAATGAAATTGAAGATATTCATAAACGTATTATACATATAATAAATCAAATTTTAAATAATAATTCTATTTTATTAAATGATATTGAAATTGTTACTGAGGAAGAAAAAAAGGAATTATTATACGATTTTAATAATACAAAATTTGAATATGATAAGACAAAAACTATAGCTGAACTATTTGAAGAGCAAGTAAGAAAAACACCAAATAATGTTGCAATTGTGTTTGAGGGAAAACAATTAACCTATAAAGAATTAAATGAAAAGGCAAATCAGCTTGCAAATTATTTAAGAAAAAATAATATAAAAAATAATACCATTGTTGGAATTGTAATAAATAGGTCTTTAGAAATGATGGTTTCTATTTTAGCTGTTTTAAAATCTGGTGGAGCCTATATTCCTATAGACCCTGACTATCCTGATGAAAGAATTTCATATATGTTAGAAGATAGTAAAACCGCTATTATTTTAACAACAAAAGAAACAAATAAAAATTTTAACATTACTACAATATATGTTAATTTAGATAATTTAAATATATATTCTGGAAATGAAAATAATTTGAAAAAAATTTCTAACCCAACAGATTTATCTTATTTAATATACACATCTGGGTCTACAGGAAAACCTAAAGGCGTAATGTTAACACAACAAAGTTTCTTAAATTTATATTATGGAGTTGCAGAAAAAGTAAAATATTTAAATGATGGTTTATATCATTCAATTGTATCTATAACAACCATTTCATTCGATATTTTTGCTTTTGAAAGTATTATATCTTTAACTAAAGGCTTAAAGGTATTTATAACTAATGCAATGGAACAAAAAATAACGTCGAAATTAGAAGAATTAATTTCAAAAAATAATATTGAAATTATACAAACAACACCTTCTATAATGAATTTTCACATAAATTCATTATTAAATAAAAATAGCTTTAATTCTTTAAAATATATTGTTTTAGCGGGTGAACAGCTTCCTAAATCTTTAGTAGATAAAATTAAAAATACTATAGACGATATAACTATATACAATGGTTATGGTCCTTCTGAAACTACAATTTTTTCTACAATAACAGATGTTACAAATGCTGATAGTATTACAATTGGAAAACCAATTGCAAATACTAAAATATATATATTAGATGAAACTAAAAATTTGCTTCCTAAATATTGTATTGGAGAATTATATATAGCAGGAGATGGTGTTGGAAAGGGTTACTTATTTAAGGAAGATTTAACATCTCAAAAATTTATAAAAAATAAATTTTTGAATAATTCTATAATGTACGAAGTTGGAGATTTAGGTTTTTGGAATGATAATGGAACAGTAGAATGCAAAGGAAGAATAGACCATCAAATTAAACTTAGAGGACTTAGAATAGAATTAGGCGAAATAGAAGAATGTATTGAAAGCTTTTCTAAAAATAATTCTATTGAATGTGCTGTTATTGTGAAAAAAGTTGATGATAAAGAAAAACTAATAGCATTTATTAATTCTAATAAAGAAATAAATTTACCTAATTTGAAAAAGTCTTTAGTAAATAAGCTACCTAATTATATGATTCCAAACGAATTTGTATTTTTAAATAGCTTGCCTCACACTCCAAATGGTAAAATTGATAGAAAAACTTTGCAAACAATAAATATAGATTTAAAACAAAAAAACATTGTACTTCCAACTACAAATACAGAAAAAGAAATTGTAAAAATAATTTCAGCAATCTCTAAAAACAAAGAAATAAGTATTGAAGATGACTTTTATTCAATAGGCTTAGACTCTTTAGATATTATAAAATTATCTTCAGTAATAATTAAGCAATTTAATGTTGAAATACCAGTTTCTAAATTATACTCTTTGTCAAATATTAGACAAATTGCAGACTATGTTGATAATAACTCAAATAATCTAAAACAGGCAATAAAAAAGGCGTTAGATAGCAAATATTATCCACTTTCTAATGCTCAAAAAAGAATTTACTATGCAAGTAAAATGTCTACAAATTCTTTAGTTTATAATATAAGTGGTGGATTATTAGTAGATTCTTTATTAAATGAAAACAAAGTAAGTAAGATTTTTAATACTATAATACAAAAGCATAGTGCTTTTAGAACGTGTTTTAAAATTATAGAAGATGAGCCAAAACAAGTTGTATTAAAAGATGCAAAAATTAATATAAAATCTTTTAATACCAAAAACCAAAATGTTGAAGAATTAATAAATAATTTCCCAAAACAATTTGACTTTGAAAATGCTCCGCTTCTAAGAGTAGAATTGTATTATATAAATAATAAACAAACTCTATTATTAATAGATTCACACCATATTATTTTAGATGGAAGTTCTTTAAATATATTAATAAATGAATTTTGCAAACTATATAATAATGAGGCTGTAGAAGAAGAAAAAGTAGATTATAAAGATTTTACAATATGGGAAAATGAATTTGTAAATAGTAAAGAAATCAAAAAACTTGAGGAAAATTGGCTTAATATTTTTAAAAATGTTGATATACCAGTTATAAACTTACCTTATGATTATCCTGTATCTCAGGTAAAAACATTTAATGGTAATACTATAAAATCAAAAATACCACAATCTACATTTAAAAAGCTTGAAATACTTGCTAAAAATAATCATGTTTCTCCATATGTACTATTTTTAAGTGCATTTTATGCAATGCTTTATAGATATACAGGTCAAGAGACAATAATTGTTGGAAGCCCTATCTCTGGAAGGTTTGACAGTTCTTTAGAAAATACAATAGGTATGTTTGTTAATAATATTCCTTTAGCTATTAATATAAATTCTGAAAGTTCTTTTATAGAATTTATGAATGTAATAAAAGATAAAGTTATAACTGCTCTTGATAATGGATCCTATCCTTATGATATGCTAACAAAAGCCTTAAATTTAAAATCAAATACTAATTTATTTGATGTAATGTTTACATATCAAAGCGAAAATAATGAATTACCTAAAATAGAAAATAAAGATATAGATATTATTTATGCAAATACAAAAACTGCTAAATATAATATATCTTTAGAAATTATACCTAATACAAATACAATTAATTTAGAATATAATACAGATTTATTTAAAGAAGAAACAGCAAAAGAATTTTTAAAACATTATTTGGTGGTTTTAGAAAATATAATTACTAATTCAGAAGCTAAACTATATAATTTAAACCTACTAACCAATGAAGAAAAAAATAAAATATTATATGAATTTAATGATACAAAATTAGAATATCCTACAAATAAGACTGTTTCTATGCTTTTTGAAGAAAAGGCAAAACAAATACCAAACAAAACAGCACTTGTTTTTAAAAATAAAAGCTTAACATTTAAGCAATTAGATGAAAAATCTAATGAACTTGCCAATTATTTAAGAAGCATAAATATTGAAAAAAATGATATTGTTGGAATTATGTTAGAGCGTTCTTTAGAATTAATTATTAGTATTCTAGCTTCTTTAAAATGCGGATGTTGTTATATACCAATAGACCCAAACTTTCCAAATGAAAGAATTAACTATATGTTAAAAAATAGTAATTCTAAAATATTATTAACATCTGAGAAAACCTATAATAAAACAAGTTTTAATAATAAATTAGTTGTTAATTTAGATAATTTAAATGTTTATAATGGAAATAGCACTAAGCTAGAAAATATAAATACACCAAACGACAACTCTTATATTATTTATACTTCTGGCTCTACTGGTACCCCTAAGGGAGTTGTTTTAAAACATAAATCATTAACTAATTTAGCTTATTATTTAAATGAAAATTTAGGATTTTTTAAAGAAAAGGAAAATACTATTGTTTCTATAACTACTGCTAGTTTTGACATTTTCCTATTTGAAACAATTATGTGTCTTCAAGCAGGAGTTAAAGTTGTTGTTGCAACAGAAGACGAGCAAAGAATACCTAGTAAATTAAACAGCCTAATACAAAATAATAACGCAACTGCTATACAAATGACACCTTCAAGAATGCAATTTTTTATAGAAAATATAGGTGATATGCCTAATTTAAAAGATTTAAAATATGTAACTCTTGCAGGAGAACCTTTAAGCAAAGATTTACTTAAAGAACTTTTAAAAATTGGTATAAAAAAGGTTTATAATGGTTATGGGCCTTCCGAAACAACAGTATTTTCTACTTTTACAGATGTAACAAATCAAGATATAGTAACAATTGGAAAACCTTTAGCAAACACACAAATTTATATTTTAGATAAAAATATGTCACCATGCCCTATTGGTGTTCCTGGTGAGCTATATATAGCTGGAGATGGTGTAGGAAATGGATATTTAAATAATATAGAATTAACACAAAAAAGTTTTATTCCAAATCCTTTTATACCAAATTCTACTATGTATAAGGTAGGAGATTTGTGTAAATGGCTCAAAAATGGAGAAATTCTATGTTTAGGTAGAGTTGATAACCAAATAAAAATTAGAGGTTTGAGAATTGAACTTGAAGAAATAGAAAACAGAATTTTAAGTTTTCCTTTTATAAAAAAATGTGTTGTTGTAAAGAAAACAATGAATACAAGAGAATTTATTTGTGCATATTACATTGCTGATAAAAGAATTAAAGTTTCTGACTTAAGAGCACATTTAGCAAAAAATTTGCCAGATTATATGATACCAAGTTACTTTACTGCTTTAAGTGATTTTCCATATACACCAAATGGAAAAATAGATAAAAAATCTTTACCAATGCCTGAATTAGGTAAAAACAAAACAAATAATTTTGTTGCGCCAAAAACAGACTTAGAAATTAAGCTTGCAAACATCTTCGAAAATATATTATCTACTAGTCCTATTGGTGTAACCGATAACTTCTTCGAATTGGGAGGAGACTCTATACTTGCAATGAGGCTAAATATAGAACTTTTAAAAATATCTAGTAAAATTACATATGCAGATATCTTTGAAAATCCAACTATTTCCGGCTTAATTACACTTATAGAATCTACAAAAAACATAGAAACACATTTAAATAATATAGATAATTCAAAATATGAAAAATTATTGAATAAAAATGTTGAGTTTCCAAAGGTTATAAAGAAAACTCCATGTAAAAATTTATTACTAACAGGAGCAACTGGATTTTTAGGAATTCATGTGCTAGACTCTTTTTTAAGAAATGATTTAGGAAATGTTTTTTGTATAGTTAGAGATGAACCAGGTATTAGTGCTGAAACTAAATTACTTAATAAATTAAATTATTATTTTGGAGAAAAATATAACAATTTAATTAATAAAAAAATATTTATAATAAATGGCGATATTTCTAAAGATAATTTAGGCTTAAGCCAAAGAATGTATTATAATTTAGGAATAACAATAAATGCTGTTATAAACTGTGCTGCAAAAGTAGACCACTTTGGAAAATATGAAACATTTTATAATATAAATGTAAAGGGTGTACAAAATTTAATAGATTTTTGTAATATTTATAAAAAGAAATTTTATCAAGTTTCTACTTTAAGTGTTTCTGGTAATTCTTTTGTAGATGACTATGCTACAGAGCAGAGCTTTACAGAAGATAAAGAATTTAGAGAAAATAATTTTTACATAAATCAAACTATAAATAACGTATATATTAAAACTAAATTTGAAGCAGAAAATCTTGTTTTAGATAATATTTTAAATGGATTAGATGGCTATATTTTAAGAGTTCGGAAATTTAATGCCAAGATTTAAAGATGGCGTATTTCAAGAAAATTATAGCGATAATGCATATTTAAATAGACTAAAGGCATTTTTACAAATTGGAAGTATTCCAAAAAATATTTATAACGCATATTTAGAATTTACACCAATAGATTACTGTGCAGATGCAATAATTAAATTACTACAATATTCAAACAGTAATAATAGAATTTTTCATTTATTTAATCATAATCATGTTTATTTGAAAAAACTATTGGAATTTTTAAAAGCTTTAAATTATAATATAAGTGTTATTAATGAAAAAGAATTTAAACAAACTATTACTAAAATATTAAGTGATGATTCTAAAAAGTCTATGCTTAATAATCTAGTAAACGATTTTGGAAAAGATTTTGATTTAAAATATGAAAGCAATATTAAAATTAAGTCTGATTTTACAATAAAATATTTAAATGAAATTGGGTTTAATTGGCCAAATATAGACTTAAATTATATAGAATACATTTTAAAACTAATAGAAAGTAGGTAAATAATAATGACTGTAGTTGAAAATTTATTATTATTAGTACTATCTGCACTTACTGTTGTAACTTTACTTTATAATTTATTAAAATCGCAGAGACACTCTCAATTAAAAAATATTTTTATTTGCATATTGTCTTTACTGTTATGTTGGTTTTTTGGACTTATATTCCAAATAGTATGTTGCCAAAAATTTAATGCAAACCCACTATTTTTTGAAAACTTCATATATATTTCAGCTTGTACAGTTCCGGTTTTTATTTTATTTTTAGCAATTTCTTTTGTAAAAACAAAAATAGAGTTTACTAAAAAATATTTATTATTTTTCATAGTGCCAATTATCTCTTTATTGGTACTATGGACAAATAATTATCACCATTTATTTTATATTACATATTCAACCAATATTAAAGAAACAGTTTTTGGTCCGTACTTTATAATACATTCAATTTATTCGTATGCATGTGTAGGAATTGGAATACTGCTTTTATTAATATATAGTATTAAAAATTCAGGCTTATTTTCTAAGCAATCTTTATTATTTGTTATTGGTACTACATTTTGCTTATTAATTAATGTATTATCTACATTTGGAATACTAGACTTATCAATTTACGCAACTCCTATGTCTTTTACAATTGCAATATTATGCTACTCTGTTGCTGTATTTAAATTTAACTTTTTAAGTATTTCACCAATAGCACTTCAAAAGGTTGTAGATAAAATGTCTGATAGTTATTTAGTACTAGATGAAACAAACCAAATTACAGACTTTAATAAATCTTTATTAGAAACATTTAAGGTTTTTGATAATCAAATTAGAAACCATAATATGTTTGATGTACTAAAAAGTTCTAATATTGAACTTTCTAGGGAAAACTATAATAATTTATTAAATAAAGCAAAAGAAACAGGACACACTGTTCATATAGAAAAGTATTTTAGTAAAATTGATAAATATTTTAATATAGAAATTAGCGCAATTTATTCTGAAAATATGTTTTTAGGAACATTAATTCTTTTAAAAGATATTACACAGCACGTAATAGATCTGAAAACAATTGAAGATAATCAAGACATACTTATGGAACAAGAACGTTTAGCTTCTTTAGGACAATTAATTGGTGGTATTTCGCATAACTTAAAAACACCTATAATGTCTATTTCTGGAGCAGCAGAAGGCTTAAGCGACTTAATTAAAGAGTATGATGCATCTATTGGGGACAGTGAGGTTACAAATGAAGACCACCACGAAATTGCAAAAGATATGTATGGATGGATTGAAAAAATTAGAAGTTACACAGAATATATGTCAGATATTATTACAACAGTTAAAGGACAAGCAGTAACATTATCTAGCGAAAATAATGTAGACTTTACAATAGATGAATTAATAAAAAGAATTAATATATTAATGAAACATGAACTTAAAAATGCATTAATTAATTTGAATATAAATTTAAATATAGACCCAAATACTAAATTAGATGGAGATGTTAATAGTTTAGTTCAAGTTGTAAATAATTTAATTTCCAATAGCATACAAGCATATAACGGAGAAAAAAATAAACAAATTAATTTAAATGTAAGTAAAAATGAAAATGCAATAGAAATTGCCATTGAAGATTTTGGATGTGGAATTAGTAAAGAAGTACAAAGCAAATTATTTAAAGAAATGATTACAACAAAAGGAAAGAACGGTTCTGGACTTGGATTGTTTATGTCTTACTCAACAATAAAAGCACACTTTAATGGAAATATGACATTTGAATCTGAAAAAGGAAAAGGTACAAAATTTATAATTAGTTTGCCAATAACAATAAAGACACATTAGAAATATAATTATCTACAATCGTATTTTACAGCTATTTTACATTTTTCGATGTTAATTTACATTTTTTTGCAATTTCTATTGATTTTCTCTTATTTTCTGTATATAATATGTTAAATTTTATTTCTTGGGAAGGAGAATATCATATGAGAAAAAACATGCAAGACAGAAGCTCTTCTAATGGTTATAAAATTATAGCAGTTGATGATGAAGAAGGAATTGTAGATTCTTTATCTATTTTCCTTAAGCGTTCTGGTTATGACTTCACAGGTGTTACAAATCCACAAGATGCTATTGAACTTGTTAAAAAAGAGCATTTTGATTTAATGATTTTAGACTTTATGATGTATCCCCTTCATGGAGACCAAGTTGTAGAAGAAATTCGTAAGTTTAATAAAGATTTATATATTTTATTACTTACAGGACATAAAGATTTAGCTCCACCTTTAGAAACAATTAGAAGATTAGATATTCAAGGATATTGCGAAAAAAGCGATAAATTTGACCAACTATTACTTTTAATTGAATCTGGAATTAAATCTATTAGTCAAATGAATGAAATAAAAAGAATTAATGAAGAACTTTCCGAAGCAAATGACGAATTGGAAAAAGCTTATATGGAAAGTATAGAAACTTTAAGATATACAGTTGAAGCAAAAGACCCTTATACAAGAGGTCATTCTGATAGAGTTTCCTCATATTCTGTATTAATAGGTCAAAAGTTAGGTTTATCTGAGGATGATTTAAGAATTTTGCGTATAGGTGGTCTATTTCACGATATAGGTAAAATTGGAATTCCTGATAGTATTTTACTAAAAGAATCTAAACTTTCAGATGATGAATATTCTCAAATAAAAAATCACCCATCAATTGGTGAACATATACTTTCTAATGCAACTATCTTTAAAGATATGATACCAATTGTAAAACATCATCACGAAAGATTTGATGGAAGAGGCTATCCTAGCCAACTTGAAGGAAACAATATTCCATATATGGCAAGAATATCTGCAGTAGCAGATACATTTGATGCAATGACCTCAAAAAGGTCATATAGAGACCCTCTACCTTTAGAAGTAGTAATAAATGAAATAAAAAAATGTTCTGGAACTCAATTTGACCCAGAAATTGCACAAACATTTATAAATATATTGGAAAATGAATACGAAAAAATAGAAGAAATTCAAAAAAAGTTTCCAATTAATTAAATTTTGGTATTAATATAAATATTAATATATATAATTAAATAAAAGGAGGATTTATTATGACAGCATCAGAAATTAGAACACAAGCTCGTAAAAGTTTAACAGGCAAATGGGGAAAAGCAGCTTTAGCAACATTAATATTTGGAGTGATTAACTATATTATAGGATTTGTATTAGGATTAGTTCCTGTAGTAGGTTCAATAGTAGCTAGTATTATTTCACTTCCATTATCTTTTGGATTTACAGTTGTTGTAATGACAAAAATAAAAAGAGGAGAAGATTTTACATACTTAGAATTCTTTTCAAATGGTTTCAATAATTTCGTAAAAGTATGGCAAGCTACATTATGGATATTAGTTAAAATAATACTTCCACTTGTTATTGCTATTGTAGCAGCAATTATTATGGTAGTTGGTTTTTCAATGTCAGCAGCAGGTAACGGATTTGGAATAGTTTTAGGAATTATAGGATTAATTGGTTACATAGCTGGACTTATTTGGACTGCTGTAAAAAGCTATTTATATAAATTAAGTCTTTATATAATGAACGATAACCCAGATATGTCTGCTAAAGAAGCTGTAGAAAAAAGTGCAGAACTAATGAATGGTCACAGATGGTCATACTTCTGGCTACAATTATCTTTCATAGGATGGATAATTTTAGGAGCTCTTGTATGTGGTATTGGTATGTTTTGGGTACTTCCATATATGCAAGTTGCTACAGTTGCATTTTATGATGAACTAGCTGGAAATAAAGAAACAAAAGTAGAAGAGCCCGAAGAAAATAATCCAATTAGTGAATAAAAATAAAAAAACTCAGATAACTCTGAGTTTTTTTATTTGCTTTTTAATTATATAAAAGTGTATTATTTATATTTCTAATAAAACATATTATTGAAACAATAACACAAATAAAAATTATAATTTTACTATTTTTATTTATAAATTTCTTTAGAGTTTTTTTATTATTTTTTATATCGTATAACTCCCATATTACACATATTATAAATAAAATAACTAATGGTATTCCTAATATATTATATTTAAGGGAAAGTAATATATCTCCATGAAGCAGGCTTATTATTGACCTAGTAATTCCACAACCAGTACATGGAATTTTAAATAAATTATATATTAGGCACATACGTATATTAAAAGTATATAATGTAAATATAAATATTAATATAATTATATATGGGGTAAAATTTTTAACTTTATTTAACATTGTTATTTTCTCCATTTATACTTTCATAGATAATTTTACCTTTTGTCTTTCATTATCTATTCCTATTACTTTTACTTTTACTATATCTCCTATTGAAACTATGTCTGATGGATTTTTTACAAATTTGTCTGATAATTCTGATATGTGAACTAAGCCATCATGTTTTACACCAATATCTACAAATGCTCCAAAGTCTATTACATTTCTTACTGTTCCTGTTAATATCATTCCTTCTTTTAGGTCTTCAAATTTTAGTACATCTTGTCTTAATATTGGTTTAGGCATTTCGTCACGAGGGTCTCTTCCTGGTTTTGATAGTTCTTCTATTATATCTTTTAATGTAGGTTCTCCAATTTCTAATTCTTGAGCAATCTTATTTGTATTTAGTTCATTTAATTTTGCTCTTAGGCTACCTATTTTTTCTTTATCTAATAAATCTTCTTTTTTATATTCTAATTTATTTAATAATTTTTCTACTGCATCATAACTTTCTGGATGAACTGCTGTTGTATCTATTGGATTATTTCCTCCAACTATTCTTAAGAAACCTGCACATTGTTCATAAGCTACCTTACCTAATTTTGGTACTTTTAGTAATTCTTTTCTGTTTTTTAATTTTCCATTTTCATCTCTATATTTTACAATATTTTTGCTTATTGTTTTATTTAAACCTGAAACATAAGATAAAAGTGAAGGTGTTGCTGTATTTACATCTACTCCAACTTTATTAACACTGTCTTCTACAACTCCTGTAAGGCTTTCTTCTAGCTTCTTTTGGTTTACATCGTGTTGATATTGTCCTACACCTATTGCTTTTGGGTCTATTTTTACAAGTTCTGCTAGTGGGTCTTGAAGCCTTCTTGCAATAGAAATTGCTCCTCTTATAGAAACATTTATATCTGGATATTCTTCTGTTGCAAGCTTAGAAGCTGAATAAACAGATGCTCCCGCTTCGCTAACTATTGCATAACTTAAATTTAGGTTATTTTCTTTTATCATATCTGCTACAAACATTTCAGATTCTCTGGATGCTGTTCCATTTCCTATAGAAATCATATTTACATTATATTTTTTAATTAAATTTAAAAGTTCCTTTTTTGCGCCTTCTACATCGTTTTGTGGCTCTGTTGGGTATACAGTTGTATAATCTAAAAGTTTTCCTGTATCATCTATAATTGCTATTTTGCAACCAGTTCTATATGCTGGGTCAAATCCCATTACAATCATATCTTTTATTGGAGCCCCTAGTAATAATTGTTTTGCATTTTTTCCAAATACTTTTATTGCTTTTTCTTCTGCCTTTTCTGTTAAATCTGCTCTTATTTCTCTATCTATAGAAGGTTCTATTAATCTTTTATAACTATCTAAAATTGTGTCTTCTAGCATTGCTTTAAACTGTGTATCGCCTTTTATTACATCTTTTTTTATGTATTCTAATATTTTTTCTTCTGGCTTTTCTAAAGATACTTTTAAAAACTTTTCCTTTTCTCCTCTATTAACTGCTAAAATTCTATGGCTTGGAATTGTTCTTATTGTTTCATTAAAATTATAATACATTTCGTAACTAGATTTTGTTTCTTCATCTATTGCTTTTGTATTTAATGTTCCTTCCCTATAACATATTCTTTTTATTTGTTTTCTATATTTTGGTTCATCTGAAATTATTTCTGCTATTATGTCTAAGGCTCCTTGTATAGCTTCTTCTACATTATTTACAATTTTATCATTATTTTTTTGGTCGTCTTTTGGTGTTGTTACAAACTCATTTGCAATTTCTTCTATTGGTTTTGTTTCTTCTTGCTTATATATTATTTTTGCTAATGGCTCTAGACCTTTTGCTTTTGCAACTGTTGCTCTTGTTTTCTTTTTTTGTTTATATGGTCTATAAATATCTTCTACTTCTGCTAATGTTTTTGCAATTGCAATTGAGCTACCTATTTCATCTGTTAATTTTCCTTGTTCTTCTATTATTTTAAGAACTTCTTGTTTCCTTTGTTCTAAATTTCTTAAATATGTAAGTCTTTCTCCTAATGTTCTTAAAATTTCATCACTTAAACCACCTGTTGCTTCTTTTCTATAACGCGCAATAAATGGAATTGTATTTCCTTCATCTATTAATTTTACTGCTGCTTCTACTTGAGTATTTTTTACACCTAATTCTTGTGCAATTGTTTTTATTATCTCTTGCATTTTTTCCTCCATAATTAGATTTTTGACATTTATTTTATTGTTATTTTAATCTATTCCTAAATATTCGTTGTATGTTACTTCTCTATCTACAACTGTTCCATCTGCTTTTATATCTATTATTCTGTTTGCTACTGTTTGTGTTAGTTGGTGATCATGTGATGTAAATAATATGTTTCCTGGAAATTTTTTCATTCCTTCGTTTACACTTGTTATACTTTCCATATCTAAGTGGTTTGTTGGCTCATCTATTATTAAAAAATTTGCTCCAGATAACATCATTTTAGATAAAACACATCTTACCTTTTCTCCTCCAGACATTACATTTACCTTTTTAAGTGCTTCTTCTCCTGAAAATAGCATTCTTCCTAAAAAGCTTCTTACATATGTTTCGTCTGGATCTTTTGAGTATTGTCTTAACCAATCTGTTATGCTTAAATCTACATTAAATAAATAATTATTATCTTTAGGGAAATACGTATTTGTTATTGTTGTTCCCCAAGTTATTTGCCCTGAATCTGGCTGCATTTCTCCTGCTAATATTTGAAATAATACTGTTTTTGCATTTTCATTATCTGCTAAAAAGGCTATTTTATTATCTTTTTTTACTGTAAAAGATACATTGTCTAATATTTTTTCTCCATCTATTGTTTTGCATAAATTTTTAACCTCTAAAATGTCATTTCCTGGCTCTCTGTCTGGTTTAAAGTCTACATATGGGTATCTTCTGTTAGATGGTTTTATTTCATCTAATTCTATTTTCTCTAATGATTTTTTTCTAGATGTTGCTTGTTTAGATTTTGAAGCATTTGCACTAAATCTTGCAATAAAGTCTTGTAGTTCTTTTATTTTTTCTTCTTTCTTTTTGTTTTGTTCTTTCATTTGTTTTAAATCAAGTTGACTAGACTCATACCAAATGTCGTAATTTCCTGGATATACTTTTATTTTTCCAAAGTCTACATCTGCAATGTCTGTGCAAACTTTGTTTAAGAAATATCTATCGTGTGATACAACTAATACTGTGTTTTCAAAGTTAATTAAAAATTCTTCAAGCCATGCAATACTTTTCATATCTAAGTCGTTTGTAGGTTCATCTAATAATAAAATATCTGGATTTCCAAATAAGCTTTGTGCTAAAAGAACTTTTACTTTTTCTCTTGCTTCTAGCTCTCTCATATATTTATAATGATTTTCTGGTACTATTCCTAAGTCATTTAATAAAATTGCTGCATCACTTTCTGCATTCCATCCGTCAAGCTCTGCAAAGCGTTCTTCTAATTTTGCAGCTTTCATTCCGTCTTCTTCACTAAAGTCTGGTTTTGCATAAATACTATCTTTTTCCTTCATTATATCGTATAATTCTTTATTTCCCATTATAACTGTATCCATAACAGTATAGTCTTCGTATGCAAAGTGGTCTTGTTTTAAAACAGAAATTCTCTCATTTTTGTCTATTGTAACTTCACCCTTACTTGGCTCTATATCTCCTGCTAAAACCTTAAGAAAGGTTGATTTTCCAGCACCATTTGCACCTATAATTCCATAACAATTTCCTTTTCCAAAACGAATGTTAACATCTTCAAATAAAACTCTCTTACCAAATCGAACAGTAACTCCATTTACAGATAGCATTTTTATTTCCTCCTAATTTTTTTACATTGTTTTGTATTATAACAAGAAACTAATTTTTTTTCAAGAGACAAGTAATAAGAGATAGTTTCAATTTGACAAATTATGTAAATCGTTGTATAATATTTTATGTAACTATAGTGTTTTTTTCATTATTAGGAGGTGTAATTATGCCACGTAAAAACAATATTTCAGGAAGAAAAGCAAACAAAACTCTTCTAATCAGATTAGAAAAAGACCTTGAGTACTTTCGCAAGGAATTTGTTAAAGACTCATGTTCAGAAAAAAACCGGAGGTAAACCTCCGGTTTTTTTATTTGTTATCAAATAATAGTTTAATTCCCCATAATCCTGATATTCCAACTAGAATATAGATTACTCTACTAAACCAACTCATAACACCAAATATTGTGTCTACTAAATTAAAATTAAATATTCCAACTAATCCCCAGTTAATGGCACCAATTATAATAAGTATTAGGGCAATTGTATCTATAACTTTCATTTTTTTCCTCCCTTTTTAATATTTTATAATATTATATGGAGAAAAAAATTTTTTATACATTTAATTTTTATACTTTTAATTTATTTTTTAGACATTATTTTTAACATAAGTTAAATATTTTAATCTAACATATCTTTTTTCTTTAGCCATAATGTTACTACTAATGTTAATATTGTTGAAATTCCAAGCATTATCCAAAAACCTTTTACATTATGTTGAAATGGCAATTCTACATTCATTCCCCAAAAGCTTGATACCATTGTTGGTATTGCAAGTACTATCGTTATTGAAGTTAAGAATTTCATTACACCATTTAAGTTATTTGAAATTATTGAAGCATATGCATCCATTGTCCCATTTAAAATGTCACTATATATTTTTCCCATTTCAATTGCTTGCTTATTTTCTATAATAGCGTCTTCTAGTATATCTTCATCATCTTCATATAATTTTATAAATTTTCCTCTTAATGTTCTTTCCATTACTACTTCATTTGCCTTTATAGATGTTGTAAAGTACACCAAACTCTTCTCTAAACTTAACATTTTTAAAAGTTCTCTATTTTTCATAGAATGTTTTAGTGTGCTTTCTGCTATTTCTGTTTCTTTATTTATTCTTTTTAAGTATGCTAAGTATTCTGAGGCATTTTCTAGCATTATTTGAAATAGAAATCTACTTTTCATATATGTTGCAAAATTTTTAATTTTTTGTTTTGCAAATTTTTCTGTTATAACATACTTTTGTATTGAAACAGTAATTACATAGTCATCTCTTACAAATATTATTCCAAGTGGCATTGTGTTGTATATATACGTTTCGTTTTGTTTTTCTATTACTGGCACATCTATTACAAAAAGAATTGTTCCATCATCTTCTTCTATTTCTATTCTTGGTTTTTCCTCATCGTCTAATGAATCTCTAATAAAGTCTTCATTTATTTTTAATTCACTGCATATACTTTTAATTTCTTCGTCACTTGGAGAAATCATATTTATCCATGCACCTTTTTTTATTTCTTTTAGTTCTTCAAATTTATTTGTTTGTATGTCTGTATTATATATATTTATCATAATTGCCTCCCTACTAAAATGGGTCGCATACTATGCGACCCTATATTGCTATAATTTTATATCTTTTTGTATTTTTCATGTAATTTATAAGATATTACTCCAAATATAGAGATTGCAAATATTGATATTAATATTATTGCATTTGTTACATCTCCTGTTTTTGGTATAGATTTATCTGAATTACTTTGTCCTATTACTTGTGATTTACTTGTTGATGTTGTTGGAGTTGATTTTTGTGATGATTGTTCACTATTAGAGCTATTAGCACTATTAGCACTATTAGCGCTATTGCTACTATTACCATTATTACTATTACTGGGAGTTACTGCTAAACTTCCTGTTGAACCGCTATTATTATCTCCTTGAACTGGCTCTGATATTATATTAATTGTTTTATCTATATTATTAATTTCTACTTCATCATCTGCTAATGGATTTAGTGTAATTTTTTCAAATGCATCATAGCCTTTTAATGTAATATTTGTAGAGTCTTCTGTAACGTTTTCTTTAACTTTAAATGTTATACTGTATAAATTTGCTTCTTTTGGATATTCTCTTGATGTTTCTTTCCAAGATAATGCAACATTTGCTCCGCTTCCGTTATTTATATAATTTTCATTTAATATTGAACTTGACTCTATTTCTAATATATCACTATTATATTCAACACCTGTTACTAATCCTATTATTCCAGAATCACTACTTGCAGAAATTGTTAATGTAAATGTTTCTCCTTCTTTTACATTATTTTTGCTAATTGTAGCTGTAACATTTCCATTTGATGCAGCATTAGATGTTATATTTAACGTTATAAGTGTAATTATAGTAATTAATAATGTAGCTAATATTTTTCTCATTTTTATTCCTCCTATGTATTTTAAGCTATACCATATTATTAAATATATTAAAGTTTTATGGTATTTAAGACCTTTATAAATCGACATTATTTTATAATATATATTATATCATTAATTATTTTTCCGTCAACATTTTTATAAACTTTCTATAATCCCTAATCTATAATTGTTTATTTTATATATGTCTTTTAAATTTATTGTTCTATCTTCTGTTACATCTGCAGCTAACCAATTTGCAACAGTTAATTTTAAAATATTAAGTCTGTAGTTATTTAATGCAAATATATCTTTTAAATCTATTTTTCCGTCACTGTTTACATCACCTTTTAAAACTATTACATATTGTACATCTCCATCTGTTACAATATTATCTCCAGTTTTTAAATTTCCAGTCACATTTTGTGTTAAATCTGAATTTTTTATTTCAACATTTGTTCCTTCAATTTTTTCTAGTAATGTTTCTGCTTCCATTGGTTCTGAAAGTATTAAATAATCTACATTATTTTCTGTTTTTACAACTAAGCTTTCATCTAATCCTATTGTTCTACCATCTACTATATATTCGTTTGAACATGCTGTTGTTATATGTCCTTTTGTATCTGTTGTTTTTACGTGTAAATAATATGTATCTAATTCTTGAGCAATATATTGAGCTTTTAATGCTGTAGAATTTCCTCCATCTTGTGTATATGCACTTGGCTCATCTTTAGATGTTGTCCATGCATATTCTATTTTGCTTATTGCTACATTAGTTACTATTATATTATCTTCTATTAAAGCTCGACCTTCTTTGTTTAACTTGTATGTTCCACCATTTTTTTCAAATATAATTGATGCATCTTCGTCTTTAATTTTGACTATATTTGTTACTTCTATAGAATCTGTTACAGTATTTCCTGCCTTATCTGTTACTGATACTGTATACCATCCATTTTCTGTTACTATACATGCACAATTTCCATCTTCATCTAATGTAACTTGTGTTCCATTTATTTCTACTTTTTCTATTCCAGAAACTGTATCTACTGCATTAAATGTTATTACACTAGAAACATCATTATTAGCAGTTTGTGTTAAATTAGTTATTTTTGGTAACTCTTTATCTATATTTGTTATTGATACATTTTGAGATGTTGATGTATTTCCTAAAGAATCCTGTGTTTTTATTTGTATATTGCTTGTATTTTCACTATATGTTTTTGTATTACTTGTTTCCCATGAGCTTCCATTATCATAACTATATTTTGTTACATCTGCATACTCGTCTGTAGCATAAACAGTTAATGTTACATCATTATTTGTCCAATTATTTTCAGATTTTTCTATATTTGTAATTACTGGTCCTTTATTATCTATAACTACATTATCGTATAATTGATTTACAAGCGTTGAATTTGCATTATTTAAAGCAACATCTTTTATTGTAGCTTTTACATATACTCTTTGTTTTCCATCATTATCTGCTAAAACAGTTATTGAATTTATATTTCCATTCGTACTTGAATTATCAATTATAGTTCCATTTGTTACAGTTATATTACCTAAACCTAATACATTAGCTGCAATACCTCTGTTTGGAACATTTGTCCATTTATCGGAATTATCTGTTAAGTTAAAATTATATGTTATTGTATTGTTTTTTGTTAATCCTGAAGGGTCTGAAGTTATTGTTAATTCTGGTGCAGTTGTATCTGCATAAATATATGTTAATTCTTGTGTTTTTTCTGCAGTTGTATTTCCAGCTTTATCTTCAAATGCTCCTTCTAAACAATGTATAGTAAGTAGTCCATTTTCATTTTCCATAACCGTTACATTATATTTAGTACTAGTATTCCAAGAATCTTCATGACTTTTACCCAAATAACTATATACTACATCAGGTGATTCATTAAAATATCTATCCATTTGTCCTAATAAATTTACAGATTCGCTAAAAGCAACAGTAAAGTCTAAAGTCGAACCTTGTCCATAAATTCCGTCTTGTGCATTTTCAGCTTTACTTATGCTTGTTATTACAGGAGCTGTTGTGTCAATTATTATATTTTCTAATGTAGTTAATTTAGTTGTAATTTTTTCAAGGTTGCTACTAAGTTGACTAGAATAATCTTCAACCTTCGCTTTAAATTCGTTAATAACACTATTATAATCAGATATTTTATTATATTTTTCTTCTTCTTCTCTTAACTCGTTAGTATATTCTTGTATTTTTCCTTGTTGATTATTTATTTCTCCACTTAATCTCGTAATCTCTTCATCTAATTCGGTAATTTCTTTTTGAACTTTTTCTGCATCTTTAGTTGCCTTTTGAATTTTTTCTTCTAATTCTTGTCTCGAAGGACTTCCTGTATCACTATTTAGACTTTCGTTTAATCTAGCAAGTTCTTCATCAAGCCTCTTTTTAGCGTCCTCTTTTTCAGCTTTCAATCTTTCTTTTTCTTCTTTTGATTTTTCATTATTTTCTTTTTCTGATTTAGCAGTATTTAACTTTTCTTCTAATGTATCAATATATTCATATTCATCTTCTAGAGCTTTATTGGTGTTTTCAATTACAGTTCTAATTTCTCCTTTTAATTCATCTATTAAAGAATTCATAACACTTGCATTTTGACTTGTCTCAAAACTATCTGCACTACTACAAAAACTTTTAACCTCATTTATATGGTCTATTATTTTATCTACACTAAATGCTTGTTCTCTACCACTTGCATCTGTATAACTATATGATTTATTAGTTCCTATAGCAGTTCCTACACTATTATTATATGTACTTTCTATTTCTTTGGATATATTTTGAATATTTGTTATTTCTTCTACTCCTGGATATACATATTCATCCCTTAAAGCATGACCTACATTATCATATACAATTCCAGCAGGTACAGTGATTTTCTTTATTTTTCCATTTAATCCATTTTCTATTTCATATTCATATACTACTGTACTTCCACTTACACTTCTTACTTTTGCTTGTTTTGTAACTGATGCACTTCCATTTATAATTTCTAAATTAATTTTTCCAGAATCAGCATCTAATGTTCCTTTACTACTATTTGAATAAACATTATCATTATAATTTACAGTAACAACAACTTTACATCCTGCTTTTAAGTATGTAATACCATCAATTTCTCTTCCATTTTCAGTAGTTACACTAGAAATACTTGTTACTTTAGGTGTATATTCTGTTGAAATGCTTGCACCAGTACCTTCTCCAGTAAATATATCTTTATTTCCTGCAATATCACATACATTTTTTATTGTAAATTTTGGTATTCCATTATCTCCTTTTACTATTTTGTATGTAATTGTTATAGTATTAGCTCCATAGCTTACATTAAAATTTCCTTTAGGAGCATAATCACCAATTGTCATACTAATATCTATATTATTATTAGAAGCATTTGCAATTTTATTATCTGTAATACCATATATATTTTCACTAAATGTAAATGTACCTGTTATAGTTGTTCCGTCATTTGATATAGTAGATGTTGCAGTTGGTCTTGTTCCATCTGCTATAATTGTTCTTGAAGTTGTATATTGTAATCCATTTGTTGGCAATCCCATTTCTATTGAATTATTTCCGTTGTCTGTTACAGTACCAGATAGAGCTATTACTTGTAATTCTCCCATATCACCTTGTGCAATTTTATATGTAAATTTAATTGTACTTCCATCAACTGTTCCGCTTACTTGTTTTTCTCCTCCATTACCAAATTTAATAATTAATTTTGAATTTGAGCATGATTGTATTATTTGGTCAAATTGTGCAGTTATTTCAACAGTTTCTCCAATACCATAATATTCTCTGTAATTTGCAATACTAGATTCAATTCCCAAATCTGTGTTAACCCTTGCTGTTAAGTTTCCTTGCTGTATTGTTACAGAGTTTGGGTTTAGTGTTTTTGTTGTTGGTAATTTACTTATTGTTTTAAACCATGTATTATCCTTATCTTCTTTCTGTGCTTTCTCTACACTTTCTAAATTTGCAATAGAGCCATGATTTTTGTTTGTACTGTTTAGCATTATTAATGCCACTGCACTACACAAAATTACAGCTACTACCCCTATTAAAATAATTCTTAATTTTTTTGATACTGTACCTTTCATAATTCTTCCTCTCTCGTTTATAAAAAAATATTTTTTTACTTAAATATAAATTACTCCTTTTCTTTTCAAGGGTCAATATATGTTTTTTTGCTATTTTTCTAAGTGTCTTCTAAGCCTTTACGGATATTAGTTTTGGGCTTTTTTTATTTCAAATTTTAAATTTTTATTACATTTTATTTCATTTTTTGCAATATATTTATAATATAAAAAAATGTTCCTTTTAAATGCTTGATGTCCGTAAGTTTAGCATTGTATAAAGGAACAAATCTCGCTTCGCGAGACCTTTTTTTGTGCATCTTAAGGTTTGCTATCTTAATTCAAGGTCTTAAAGAAGCGTAAAGATTTGTTGACGCGAAAATTTACAAAGTAAATTTTCTGTGCAATGTTTTGTTTTTTTATATAATAGGAAAGTAGAACTTTCCTATTATATAAAAAAATACCGAAACTTAATTAAATACATTTAAGTTTTGGTATTTTTTATATTATTTTTATCTAGTTTTTTCTTCTATTGATTGTAAATTTCTAAACTTATCGCATATTCTACATATATATGCTTTACTTTCTTGTTTCTTTTTTGCATTAATTTCTACATTAGAATCATTATTCATAACATTTATACTATCTCTTATATGGTCTATCATTGTTACTATTTTATCGCATCTTTCTATTGCAGCCTTTTGAATTATATAATTTTCTGATTGCATTTTAACATAAGTTTTTGTCAAATCTTCTTTTAAAGCTTTTATTATATAATTGGCTTCTTCAATATAATCTCTTTGGCTTTTTCTTTTAGTATCTACTAATATTTCGTTTTGTTTATATGCTATACTTGCTTTAAATTCTTTTACTAAATTTTTACTATTATTTGAACTTGTATTTACAATGTTTTGTTGATGTTTTTGTGTTTGCATAAATTGAGTTTTATTTTTAATTTTAGATTTTTCTTTTTGTTCTATATTATCATTTTTACTTTTCACTTCATATTCTTCTTTTTTATAAGATTGAATCTCTTCTTCTTTTTCTTCTTTTTCTTCTTTTTCTTTTTGTTCATTTTCATACTGTTTAAATAATTTTGAATCAAAATTCCAATTTAATATTTCATCATAAAATCCAAAATCAAAAATATTAGATTTTTTATTTCTTACTCTTTCCATTATTTTATTTAATGTTTGTATCTGCTTTTTTTCTAAATTCACATTTTCTTTTGCTTCTTTTAAAAATTTTTTTGCTTCCTTTAAATTTTTTGATTTTTCACATACTGCTAATAATAAAATTGTTCTTTTATATTCAGATATTTCCTTAAATAATTTAATCTTTTCAATTAAATCTCTTTCTTCTTTATTATAATATAGTATTGTTTTTACAGTATTTATAAATTTATTTTCTAATTCTTTTGATTTCTCATTATTTGTTTCTTTTATTTCCATTTTTTTTATCTGTGATTGTATCAGTTCATTATTTTTATATCTTTTTCCTATTTCTTCTACTTTATCATAATTTCCTTCTTTTATTGCTATTGTTATCATCTGTGACTGTATCGGTGCTTCTTCTTCAAATCTACTTCCTATTTCCTTTGCTTTATTATAATCTCCCTCTTTTATTGCTATTGTTATCATCTGTGATTGTATCTGTGCATACTCTTCAAATCTACTTCCTATTTTCTTTGCTTTATCGTAATCTCCTTCTCTTATTGCTATTGTTACCATTTGTGATTGTATCGGTGCTTCTTTTTCAAATCTACTTCCTATTTTCTTTGCTTTATCATAATCTCCTTCTTTTATTGCTATTGTTACCATTTGTGATTGCATCTTTGCATGCTTTTCAAATCTACTTCCTATTTGCTTTGCTTTATCATAATCCCTTTCTTTTATTGCTATTGTTATCATTTGTGATTGTATCGATGCATACTCTTTAAATCTACTTCCTATTTGCTTTGCTTTATCATAATCCCCTTCTTTTATTGCTATTGTTACCATTTGTGATTGTATCAGTTCATCTTCTTCAAATCTACTCCCTATTTCCTTTGCTTTATCATAATCCCCTTCTTTTATTGCTATTGTTATCATCTGTGATTGTATCGGTGCATACTCTTCAAATCTACTTCCTATTTGCTTTGCTTTATCGTAATTCCCTTCTTTTATTGCTATTGTTACCATTTGTGATTGTATCGGTGCACACTCTTTAAATCTACTTCCTATTTCTTTTGCTTTATCATATTTTTTCTCTCTTATTGCTATTGTTATCATCTGTGATTGTATTTTTGCATCTTCTTCAAATCTACTCCCTATATCTTTTGCTTCTGCATAAAGTTTTTTTAAAATTAGTATTTTAATTTTTTGACCTTGAATAACGCAATCATTAGGATATTTTGCTGTTAATTTATATGCTTCTTCTAGTTTATGTAGTCTAGTTAATTCTTTTATTTGGTTACTTACTTCTATTTTCTCTTTATTTTCGTTATTCATATCATTCTTAGCGTTATTTTCATTATTTAATTCTAAATTCAATTGTTTTTTCCAATTATATAATGTTGCAATACTAATTCCAGTTTCTATATTTATTTCTTTTATTTTTTCTCCTTTTTTTATTCTATCTTGAATTTCAGTTTTTATTTTCAATGGATAACTCATATAGTGCCTCCTTTTTATTGTGTACATATTATCATATTTGTGTGTTTATGTCAACTTTTCCGCTTAAATTACATTTACTATATACTTTTTTAATTCTTATTTATACTTAAAAGTTTAATATGTTTTTTATCTACCGTGCCTACATAATATTTACAGCATCAAAAACTCTGCTTACTAAATTTATATTTCAAATTTGGCAATCTAGCAAAAAAAATAGAGAGTATAAAACCTCTCTATTGCTTGTGTGGTGCGTCATCAGGGGGTCGAACCCTGGACCTTCGGATTAAGAGTCCGCTGCTCTACCAACTGAGCTAATAACGCATATTTAATTATTTATCTTTTTTTCAATAAAGTTAATAACATATTTTTATATGTTTACGTTTTTAGTTTGACTTAATATATCTATTTTTAACGAATTTATTGTATTATCTTTTTATGTATTTGTCAAGATATATGTATTTTTTGTGGGTCGGGATATGTACCCGACCCCTACCACTACACCATTGTTTAACAGTGGTATTGTTACTTTATTTAATTACCTTTTAATTTTTCTGCTCTGTCTGCCGCTGTAAGGCTATCTATCATTTCATCTAAATTTCCGTTTAAAAAATCTTCCATTTGATATATACTTAAACCTATTCTATGGTCTGTTATACGACCTTGTGGATAGTTATATGTACGTATTTTTTCGCTTCTATCTCCACTTCCTACCTGACTTTTTCTTTCACTTGCTAACTCTGCATCTTGTTTTTGTTTTTCTTGGTCATATATTCTAGATTTTAATAATCTCATTGCATATTCTCTATTTTGTAATTGTGAACGTTCTGTTTGACATTCTGCTATAATTCCTGTTGGTTCATGTATTAAACGTACTGCAGATGATGTTTTGTTTACATGTTGTCCTCCTGCTCCAGAAGCCCTAAATACTTCCATTCTTATATCTGCAGGATTTATTTCTATTTCAACATCTTCTACAACTGGTAGTACTGCTACTGTTGCAGTTGAAGTATGAATTCTACCACTACTTTCTGTATCTGGAACTCTTTGTACTCTGTGTACACCACTTTCAAATTTTAATCTGCTATACACACCTTTTCCTGTAATCATAAAAGATACTTCTTTATATCCTCCAAGTCCTGTACTATTTTCATTTAATATATCTAATTTCCAATGCTTTTTTTCTGCATACATTGTGTACATTCTAAACAATGTTCCTGCAAATAGAGCTGCCTCTTCTCCTCCTGCTCCTGCTCTTATTTCACATATTATATTTTTATCATCATCTTTATCCTTTGGAATTAAAAGTATTTTTAATTCTTCTTCTAATTTTGGTAATTTTTCTTTTGCTTCATAATATTCTAATTCTGCAAGTTCCTTCATTTCTGGATCTTCCATTAATTCTTCGGCATCAAGCATACTTTGTTTTGTTTTTTTATATTCTCTAAATTTTATAACAATATCTTCTATTCCTGCATGCTCTTTCATATATTTTTGCCATTCTGTTTGGTTGGCAATTATCTCTGAATCTGATATTAATTTTGTTAATTCTTCATATCTTTTCTCCACAGCTTCTAATTTTTCAAACATATATATACTCCTTTTATACAATCTGTGTGATATTATAACGCATTTTTATAGGATTTTCAACTAGCCAGAATAATTTGTTTATATTAATTTATCTTTTTAAACAATTTAATATTAAATTATTTACACATTTTTTTCCCTCTTTAAAACTTTTTTTATATATTTTTTGTTAAGCAATACAAGAATTATATGTATATAAATACAAATAATGTAAAAAATAATTATGGAGGTTTTTTATGAGTATTTGGTTAGATTCTGTAGATTTAAAGAAATTTCCTAAATTGGAAGAAGATTTTAAGTGTGATGTTGTAATTATTGGTGGTGGCATTACTGGAATATCAACTGCTTATTATTTATCTAAAAAAGGCTTTAAAGTTTGTATTTTAGAAAAAAATTTATTTGGGCATAAAACAACAGGAAATACAACAGGTAAGGTAACCTCACAGCATAATTTGTTTTATGATTATTTGTATAAGACTTTTGGTTTTAATTTTGCAAAAGACTATTTTGAAGCAAACGAACATGCCATTAATGATATAGAAAATATAGTAAAAGAAAATAATATAGAATGTGATTTTGAGCGTAAAGCTTCTTACGTTTTTACACAGGATAATAAATATATACAAAAATTTAAAGATGAATTTAGTGCTTTAAAGCATATAAACCCAAATGCAACTTATGAACATACTATAGATATTCCTTTAAATGCTATAGCTGGAATAAAATTTCCTAATCAAGCCCAAATTAATTCTGTTAAATATATAAATGGATTGCTTACTATTTTAGAAAAAAATGGGGTTAAATTATATGAAAATTCTAAAGTAGAAGATATTTCTTCTGTAAGTGATGGATATAAAGTTTCTACTAGTTCTAATAATATAACGTGTAAATATGTGTGTATAACAACAAGATATCCATTTATTAATTTTCCTGGTTTTCATTTTTTAAAAATGTACCAAAGTACAGCATATGCTATTTCTATTGATACCAATTTACCAGTTTTAGAAGATATGTTTATTTCTTTCGAAAGTCCAACAATTTCGCTGAGATATACTTATTATAATAATAAAAAAATTCCTATAATTGCTGGTTTTGACCATAAAACAGGTAAACAAACAAACTCTGAAGATGCATATTTATTTTTAGAACAAATTGCTAAAAAAGTATATCCAGATTATAAAATTATTTCGAAATGGTCTACGGAAGATTGTGTTTCTGTGGATAAGTTGCCTTATATTGGTGAGTTTTCCACTTTTAAACCTAATTTATATATGGCAACTGGTTTTAAAAAATGGGGTATGACTACATCTAACATTGCTGCAAATATTTTATGTGATAAAATTTGCGGTAAAGAAAATAAATACAGCTATTTGTTTAATTCTAAAAGATTTAATCCTTTAAAAAACTATAAAGAAACTGGTAATATGATAAAAGAGTCTTCAGAGTCTTTAGTTTTTAATAAATTTAAAATTAAGAATTTTGATATAAATAATGTTCCCAAAAATAGTGGAAAAGTTTTAAAAAGTGATGGCAAGATTATTAGAATTTATAAAGATGAAAATGAAAAAGTTTATGCTGTTAAACCTATTTGCTCTCATTTAGGTTGCTTGCTTACTTGGAACCAAACATTAAAAACATGGGATTGTCCTTGCCATGGTTCTAGATTTGACTTTATGGGTAATTGCATTTATGGTCCAAGCAATGAAGGACTTAAAAAATATAACTTATAAAAAGCAAAAGTAGACATTATTAATATTTTTACTATTTAGAACATTTAAATCTTAAGTATTTGTTCGCATAAAACAAAATTGCCTAAGGGTGCAGCTTCTATAATTATTTATAGATGGCCCGCTTCCTTAGGCAAAGTTTTTATTATATTAATTTTCATTAATTTGTTTTTTGATTTGTATCTGTTGATTCTGTGTTCCCATCTTTTCCTTCATTTCCAGATTCTTTACCTTCTTCTACATTTGGTTTTGTTTCAGTTTCTGAAGGTGGATTTGATGGAATATTTGGCGTTGTTGGTACTTGCTGAGCTGGTTGTTGAACTACCTCAGGTTTTTTTACTCCTCTTCTTATTACTTTTTCCATTGCATTATATTTATCACTTGATAGTAAATTTCTAGAAACAACAACTCCATTTAAATATAATACTTTATATGTTACACTTCTACATCCGTTTTGTCCCTTTTGTTCTACTTCTTCTGTTCCTTCTGGTAAATTTTCATCATCTATATATGTTGTTTCATATGGTATTGTTTCTACAATACTTGATTGTATATCTACTTTATATTCAACTTCCTGTTTCATTCCATATATTGCAACTCTTGCTATTCCATTTTTTGCAGAAGCTACTATTTTTATAGGATATTTTCTACTGTTTTTAAATCTAAAGTCTGTTGCTCCATATACAACTGTTGCATCTCTTCCTGCTCCTAAATATGATGTTACAAATCCATGGTTTCTTCTGCTTACTATATCTAAATTAGCTAATACTACTGCGTTATAAAGTGTTGATGATATTTGGCATATTCCTCCACCTAAACCATCTATTACTTGACCATTTTGATATATTTTTGCATCTCTATAACCTGCAGCTATTGTTCTTTCTCCAACTGTTGCATTATATGAAAAGGTTTCTCCAGGCATTACTACTGTTCCATTTATTTTATTTGAAGCTAATCTTAAATTTGTACTTCTATTTACATTTCCTCCATCATAATTTGTTGTAAAAGATGCTAATAAATCTGGAAAAGCTTCATCTCCTAACTTATCTGTTGTTATTTTTGGAATTGTTATTTTTAATGGTATTATATATTCTTCCTTTTCTTCTGCTACAATTTGTTTTGCTTCTTCTATACTTATTGCAAAATCTACTCCATTAACATGCGGATGTAATGTAAATGGATCTTTTGTGTAATATGCATCTTGTGCTTCTGTATGTATTTCGTTATATATTTTTTCTACATCTATTGGTCCTGGAGCACTTTCTTCTAATGGTAATTCTACATTTTCTTCTGTATTATTTATATTTTTTATATTTTCAATTATTTTATTTTTTAATTCATCTTTAATTATAGTATTTCCTTGTGTACCTCTTGTTATTATTAGATCACTTTCTTCTATACAATAACTATTATCTTTCATTGCATTTGGAATACTACCTTTTATTTCTTCTATTTTATTATTAAGATTCTCTTCATTAAATTGAATTTGCATATCTATATTTTTTTTATTATTTCTAGCACTTAAAATATCAAAATTGTTGCTTATTATATTTTTTTCTCTTCCTATATTATAGGCATCTTCTACAGCTTGATCTATATTATAATTAATTTCTAATTGATCTAATGATAGCTCACTTTCAAATTCATCTTTTGTAAGCTTTATTATACTCTGTTTTTTTAATTCTGTTCCGTGCATTTAATTTTTCTTTTGCTTCTTCTTTTGTAAGTTCTGAAACATCTATATTATTAATTGCAACTCCTTTAATAATTTTTGTATTGTTCATATTAATAATAGAAAAAATTGTACAAAATATTCCTATTATTAAAACTAATGCAATTAAAATAGTAGAAATAATAATTATATTTCTTTTACTTGTAAAAATATTTTTTAATTTTTCTATAATTTTAGCACTTTCCATATATTTTCTCCCACCTTTTATTTTACGATAAAATCTTACCACAATATTTATTTTTTTACAATATTTTTTATTTTTTTCTAAAAAACTATTGAATAAAAATTTTTTTAATACTATAATATGTATATTCTAAAGATAAGCAAGGAGAACTATATTTATGGAATTAACAAAAAATATATTTTTTAATACAGATAAATTAATAGAAAATTCACCTATTAAGCTTTCTTATACAGGAAATCTTTTCAAAGAAGACTATGATGGTAAAGTATTTATTCATTATGGTTTTGGCTTAAATTGGGATAATGTTTCTGAATTGGAAATGAAAAAAACAGATTTAGGATATCAAGCAGAAATAGACTTACCAGAAAGTGAAAGTTTAAATTTTTGTTTTAGAAATAGTGAAAATGTTTGGGATAATAATAATGGAGAAAATTATATATTTCCTATTGAAAAGGTTTGCACAGATTTAATTGCTTTAGATAATGATGACTTAGCTTTAAGCAAACCAAAAAGACTTAGAAGAACATATATGTGGAGTAAAAAAGTTCGTTTAGCTGTTTACAAATTAATAAAATATGTTCCTAAAATATTATCTGGAAATTATAAAAGAAAAGTAACAAACGAAGAATAAAAAAATCGGCAAGTTGCCGATTTTTTTATATTTTCCAACCACCATTTATAGAAATTATTTGACCTGTTGTGTAATTGTCTTCTGCAAGCCACATTGCACATTTGGCAATATCTTCTGCTCTTCCTATCTTTTCTAGTGGAATTTCTTTTTTTATTTCTTCTTTTTCTTCTTTGCTTAAATTATTGTTCATTCTTGTATCTATTATTCCAGGTGCTATAGAATTTATGCGTATATTAGAAGGGCCTAATTCTTTAGCAAGTGATTTTGTTAGACTATCAATTCCTGCTTTTGTTACTGCATATAAACTTTCGCAAGATGCCCCTACTTCTCCCCATATTGAAGAAATATTTATTATACACCCTTCTTTTTTCTTTATCATATATTTTATAGCTTCTTGTGTTACACAAAATACAGAATATAAATTATTATTTATTATTTTATTCCATTCTTCATCTGTTATTTCTGTAAATAATTTTACAAAATCTATTCCTGCATTATTTATTAAAATATCTATATTTTTATATTTTTTTATAGTAAATTCTATTAATTTTTTTACATCTTCTCTTTTAGATACATCTGCTTTAAATATTTCTATATTATTATTTATCTTCGTTAACTCTCTTTTTAATTCTTCCGCTTCCTTTTCAGATTTATTGTAATTTATTACAACATTATAATCTTTATTTGCAAACTCTTTTACTATTTGTCTTCCAATTCCTTGTGCTCCACCTGTAACTAAAATTGTTTTCATTTTCTATCCTCCAATTATTTGTTTTATATTACATATATTTTCTTATTAAAATACTATTTTTAATGAAAACATTATACTATATTTTAATTATTTATTCATTATATTTATTATTTTTCTTCCTCATTAACTTTTTTTGCCATTTCTTTAACTAAATCTTCATACCCTGTTAGTGTAGAATATGGTGCAAATTGCGCTGCTCTTGACTCCATACTCATTTGTGGATGTTTTTTTGAAATATGATGTGGAAGATTTATAATATCATCATAATTATTTTTCATTTATTCTTTATGACCTCCAATTTGTTTATTTCTTTCAATTGTTGTTCCACCTTCTTGTAAATTCATGCCTTTTATTATTGCGTTTTTCCCATATTTATTTTTAATTTCTAATATTGCTCTTTGCATATTTCTTTCTAATTCTTCATTTTTTCCCTTTAAATTTTCCTTTTCGTAGCTAGTAAATAAGTTAATTTGTTCAAAATTTTCTTCTCTTTTTACTACTTTATTTGCAGTAATATTTATTCTTCTTACTAATAAATCTTTATTTATAATCTTTTCATATAATTTCATAACTGATTCCATTATAATTTTAGTAGAAGATGTTCTATTTTCTAAATTTATTGTACCATGTGCATGTTTTGGTATTTTTCTTCCGTACATATCTAATGTTATTTCACCATTGTAATTTATGTTTTTATTTTTTAAATTTTCTACATCGTAACCTATTGTTAGAACTATTTGATTTGTTACTAAATCTTTTTTTACTAAATCTAAAGTTAATAACTCTGTCATTTCTTTTACTATTAATTTAGTTTTTTCATAATTATATGGCTTGTGTAGAACCTGCCCTGAACTAATACTATTTGTAGAAGGTTTATATTTTTTTATATCTTCTAGAGTGCAAGGTTCCCATCCCCAGCTATGGTCTATAAGTAATTCGGCATTTATTCCAAATAATTTATATAATAGTTCTTCATTTTTTATTGATGTTGCTGCAACATCTCCCATTGTATAAATTCCATATTTTTCTAATCTTTTTTTATACCCTTTTCCAACTCTCCAAAAGTCTGTAATTGGTGTATGATTCCATAATAATTTTCTGTATGTTTTTTCATCTAAACATGCAATTCTTACACCTTTTTCATCTGGTTTAGTGTGTTTGGCTCCTATATCCATAGCAACTTTGCATAAATACAAATTTGTTCCTATACCAGCAGTTCCTGTTATTCCTGTTGTATTATAAATATCATGTATAATTTTAGTTACTAATTCTCTTGGCGACATTTTATATTTTTTTAAATAATGTGTAATATCTATAAATACCTCATCTATTGAATATACATATATATCTTCTGATGAAAAATATTTTAAATATATTTTATAAATATCTGTACTATATTTCATGTAATATGCCATACGTGGTGGTGCTACTATATAACTTAGCTCTAAATCTTTATTTTCTTTTAATTTAATATCATCATATGAACTTCCAGTAAATGTTTTATTATGTGCTTTTAGTTTTCTTTCTATATTTATTTCTTTTACTTTTTGAATTACCTCATATAATCTTGCTCTACCTGCTATTCCGTAAGCTTTTAGTGAAGGACTAACAGCAAGGCATACAGTTTTTTCTGTTCTGCTATTATCTGCAACTACTAAATTTGTTGTAATAGGATCTAATCCACGTTCTCTACATTCTACAGAAGCATAAAAACTTTTTAAATCTATTGCTATATAAATATTTTGATTAGTGCTTTGCATAATATTTCCTCCACTTTTTAAACTAATAATATTATAGCAGATATTTAATTATTTGTAAACATTTGTTCTTGTATTTTTAGTGTTTTTATATAATTTCTAAGGTTTTACTTTTTTTTAATAGCTTGCATTCTAAAGGGCTGATTTATAAAGATTTTTTAGTTCTATAATATTAGTTGGGGTGGTAAATGCCTAAACATTTTTTTAAATAGCATTTATCTAAACTCTTTGATAAAATTGTTTTGCAAAATAAGCAAAAAAAAAGCCACTAACCAAGCATTTTACAAGACTAATGACCTTTTGGAGCCACTTCTCAGATTCGAACTGAGGACCCCCGCATTACAAGTGCGGTGCTCTGGCCAACTGAGCTAAAGTGGCATTGTGGTGACCCGTACGGGAATCGAACCCATGTCTCCGCCGTGAAAGGGCGATGTCTTAACCGCTTGACCAACGGGCCTTAAATAAATGAATACTATATATTAAATATATAGTATTCATTGGTGAGCTATCCGCGACTCGAACGCGGGACAACTTGATTAAAAGTCAAGTGCTCTACCACCTGAGCTAATAGCC
>CANRKA010000009.1 GCA_947631025.1 uncultured Clostridia bacterium
ACTTCTAATTTCTTTTCCTTCAAAAAGATTTGAAATTGTTTCTAACTTATTTTTTTCCAATGAACATTCTCCTTTCTGAAAATTATAACACCTCAAAAATTATATCTATATTATATCAAACATTTGTTTTTGATACAATAGGTATTATAAAAAAATTAAAAATAATTTATCCTTAAAATAGAAAGAATAATCCTAGTTACATTAAAATTACATTAAAAAACACTTCGCAATTCGTAAAAGCATTGATATTACTATGCTTTCAAGATTGCAATACTGGGGTACGCCTCCATATGTGCGATGTATTCACATCGCAGTGAATAGTTAATAGTGAATAATGACCAATGAATAATCTTTAATTAGTAGAGAAGCAAATTTGGAATTATTCACTATTCATTATTAATTCTTCATTATTCATTAAAATTTCTAATTTTAATCATTAAATTTTTATTATTCTATATATTTTTTTATTCAACTTTTGAAGAAAGGTTTTATTCTATGAAGGAAAATCCATTATTAGAGCAGTCTTTAAGTTTCGCATCTGAAATTATTAAATTACAAAAGTTCTTATTAAAAGAAAAGAAAGAAACAATTATTTCTAAACAAATTATTAGAAGTGCCACTAGTGTAGGAGCAAATATTAATGAAGCAAATTATGCAAGTAGCAAACCTGATTTTATTTCAAAATTACACATAGCTTTAAAAGAGTGCGCAGAAACAGAATATTGGATTAGACTGCTAGAAAAATCTGATTATATTAATTCTAAATATGCTGAAAATTTATTAGTAAAATGTTTATCTTTAAAGAAAATGTTGATATCTAGCTTAAATACCGTAAAATCAAAAATATAATATTATAAATATATTAATGCTTCGTAAGTCAAAGTTTACACAAGGAAGGAATGAAGTTATTTATGAATAATCACACCAATATTGAACCAATAAATAAAGACTTAAATTTGGTAAAATATAAAAAAATAGACATTAAGAATTTAATTTATTGCATTAGAGGAAAACAAGTTATGCTAGATAGTGATGTAGCAATGTTATATCATTATGAAACTAAGAAAATAAATCAAGCAGTAAAAAGAAATATTGATAGGTTTCCAGAAAAATTTTGCTTTCAGTTAACAGAAAAAGAATTTTTAAATTTAAGGTCACAAATTGTGACCAGTTCAAAAAGTGATAATAGCAAGCATAGAGGAAAAAAATATTATATTAAAACATAAAACCCAAGAAGAGAAGCTATGTAGCTTCTCTTCTTGGGTTTCATGCTTCTACTTGTTTTAAATACCTTCTTTCTTCTTCCGAAAGCAAAATATTTGATTCTAAAAAATACGGTATAGCATCTTCAATATTTAGTTTTAATAATAACTTTCCCCTTTCCTTTGCTGTTTGGGGATAAATTATCTCTCCTTTCTTTGCTTTAGCAAAAATAGCGTACTCCTTAATTAAATCACTTAAAGAATATTCTCCACCTAAAATCATATAGTCAGTATATACTTTCCTTTGTTCTAAAAGTTTTTCCTTTGCATTCCAATCTTCTAAAATTCCGTTTTTTCTAGCAAGGTACTCATCTCTTAAAACTTCTGCTGCAACATTATCTTGAGTCTTTTCTTTTAAGTAAGCATCTTTAAGATTTTGAAGAATTTTTTTCATTTCTTTTTCAAGTAACTCAAAACTTCTTTCCTGAATTTTTTTACTTATCATTTCTTCTTTCTTTTTTTGCATAATTGCTTTTTTGGCATTCATTTTTGTCATAATTTCTACCTCAATTTTAAATGCCTTTGATGTTTGAATTAAGCATTCAAGATAGTTACCCTTCTTGGTACAGTTCATCAAGCCATATTCTGAATCACCAACTTCTGATTTATGAGCCTGCGTTAAATTTACACGTGTATTATTTACTGCAAACGTTTTAAATCTGTTTACTTTTTCTACCAGCTCATTATACATTATTGATACATTAAAGCTTTTTAATTGGCTCACTTTCCTTTTAAGGTCATCTAACACATCACTTAAATCTGCAAGCTTTACTAAAACAAACTCTCTTGCATTTTTGAGCATATTGCTAACATTTGCTACATCTTTTACAACGTTATATGCATCCCAACTTTCCATAGACTGAAGATAAATAGATAAAACATATAACCAGTTATTTATAACAATATAGTTATCTTCATCTTCTACTTCCTTAAGGATTGCATTAAAAATATTTTCCGCTATGCTATTCCGCTCAGCTTCACTTATAAAGTTACCCTTAAAAGCGCTATCAAGCAATTGCATATAGTAAGTTAAAAAGTATTTAATCTCATCAGTTATAAATAACTGAGAATTAAAATATTCCTTTTCAACCTGCACCTTTGAAAGCATGTTTTTTTCCATAGTCTTACCCTCCCTGTATTTATAAAAAAGCTATATTACTATGTTTCTAAAAAAAAATCACTAATATTATACTATTTTTTATAATTTATGTCAACTTTATTCTAATATATTGACTTTTATATGTTTTTATGTTAACATAAAAGTGTAGTTCATTTAAATTTATTATGTAAATGTGGCGAAGGAGGTAACACCTATGAAAGATTTAACACTTGACTTAATGAACATCAGTAACAACAAACTCGCAGTTATTCCAGATAGTAATAGTGGCTATCAACCTATTTTGGTTTCTCGGAAGAATCAAACTGTAACAATTTCTCTTTTACTTGATACTGACAATTATAATGAAGAACCATTAAATATTAAAGAAATTATTAATGGTACAGAATTTGAGGCACCAAAATTTAAGTTTGAGGTTTCTTCACTTGAAGATTTATTTTCAGGTTGTAACAGTGAAAACCTATTACTATTAATCGAAATATTGAGTTTTTTCGATTTGGAAAGCCAGGAGGAAAAATTTGTTAATATACTTATGCTTTTAAAACGTAAATATTCAGTTGAATTTGTTTTAAATACACTTCAGAATTTTTCCAAAGAGGATATTGAAGCTTTAATGGATGAAGATGACGATATAATTTTATTCTTTGATTCATTAATTTCACTTTATTAATCCTACATTTAAGAAGGAAGCTAAACTTAGCTTCCTTCTTTTTTATATTTTTTGTAATATTTAATTATTACAAATGCTTCTGTTACTACAATTAATATTTATCTCTTACAAACTTATTTTAATTAGCTTGTATAAAATTATAATCCCTACTATCTGTATTTTGTGCTTTTAAAACATATCCTCCATAAATCTCTTTTTTTCCATTATCTAAGTTATTATCTAATATAACTTTACATGAAAAATCTTTATTTTTGTTATTTTTTATATGTATTACAAATGATATTTTAGAATTTAAATCATCTATATTTACTTCTGCATTTTTTAGTAATTTTCCATCAAATGATACAGAATTTTTCTTTTCAGATACTCCGTAATTTTTTACAATATTTTTATTTATATATCCTAAACTAATAGGATTTGAACAATCTGTATAAAAATTAGTTTCATCATAATTTGTTTCATCATCTTCTTGATTTGTATTTATTATTTTAAAGTCTATTCTATCATTTTGATAATTATTTAATTCATTATATTTTCCAAACAAATATGGATTTTTATAATTTAATATTTTTTCGCCTTTTTCATAGCTATTTTCAATTTTAATATTATCTATATACATTTCTTTTATTGTATTTTCTTCTGTAAGTTCTTGTATTTTATTTTTATTATTTATTTTAATGCTTATATCTGTATATTGAGAAATATCTAAATCTTGAAGAACTTCTCCTGTGCTATTATCTTTTGCACTAGCACTACTATACATTATTATTTTATCTATTTTAAAAATTGGTGTTTCATTGTTTTCTATAAACTTTTCACTTTTACTAGAAAACTTATAATTTACTATTTTTGTATGTGTAATTCTAGCAAAAAATAGCATTGTTAAAAGTAATATTAAAATTAATATTGCTATTATATGTTTTATATTTATTTTTATAATTATCTTATTACTATAATTTTTCATATAAACCTACCATAATATTATAAATTGCATTTCCCCAATTTGCATCTGTTGCATATTTAATATTTATAGAAGCAATAGTTGTACCATTATAATACTTTCCTGTTGCTTTTTCTCCATCATAAATTTCTGTTCCTGCAACATTTAAGTAATTTTTTATTAAACTTTTTGTAACTGTTTCTATTCCTTCTTCATAACTTGTAAATGTAAATGCAGATTCGTAAGGTGTATCGTCATATGCCCCATATCCAAATAAGTTTAGCTTGTCCTTAGAAATAGGTGATGTTCCCCATGCACTTTCATGTATTCCCATTGCAGCTATGAATAAACCGTTTATTCTATATTTTTGTTCTAAGTTATAAAATACTTCTGCATTATTCTCAAATATTTTATTTACATCTTTTGCATTATTAGAAAGTACCTTCTTAAAATCTTCTAGAGTTAGTCCACTTGGAACATTAACATTCATTTGTGCGCTTACTCCATTTAGTATCTTTTGAATTCTACATTTTTCAGCATACTCTGGATTTGTATAATTAGATTCAACTAATGATCTTATTATATAACCTGTATAATCTCCATATGAAACATTAAAGTAGTTTCCTTCAACACCTAATATTTTTACATCTAAATATTTTCCAATAGTAGTTACAACATTTGCCTTAGCTGAAATGCTATCTTTTAGTTCAGCATCTGCTTTTAAATATAAAGTATCTCCTATATGTACATTGAATTTTCCTAATAACTCAGATGTTCCAACCTGTATAATTTGTTTTACAGGTGCTTGTATAACTGTAGTATTTAAAATATTTTCTTCTAAAAAGTTCTCCTTATTGCTGCTATTTTCATATATTTTTAAAACAGTAACTGTTTTTACCCCATTAACTCCCTCTTGTATAAGTACCTGCTCGTCCTTAGGTAATGATGGATTATCTATATATTCTGTTGTATATGTAATTTCTCTATTTTCTGTAACTAATTCTTTTCTTTCTGTTGTACTTATATTTTCCGAAATAATTTTATCTATATTAACATTGTTAGTATTTTCTTCGAATAAAATTTCCTTTTCCTCAGAATTAGAATTACTTGCAAATATAAAGTTCGCTGATGTCATAGTTCCTACAACAGTTATAACAGCTAAAACCATTCCTACTAAACTTATTCCTTGTTTTTTTGCTTTTGCTTTAATTTTTTTTGTTTTATATAAACTTGAATATGAATGTCCATGGCTTATTCTGTTATTTCTAGCAGTATTTTCATTTCTTATTTGCTTTAGTTCTTCAAACACTTCTATTAAATTTCTATCTTCTGTATTTTTTACATTATATTCATTTTTCATAAGAATTTCTCCATATAAAATATAATCTCTCATTTATATTTTATATGGAAAATAATTTAATGTCTAGTTATATTAAAAAATGTATTTAAAATGTATTATAATTGTAATATTATATTGTGGATTTTTCTAGTAATTTAGTATAGTTCTCCGCAAAATATATAAAATAATTAACTATATTCTTTTTACTTACATCTTCTTTTGTAATTATATTTAAAATAAGCTTTTTTTGATTCCCCACTGTTACATTTATAACTCCTACTATTGTATTATTTTTAATAGGTGCTTCTAAAATATTAACTGATTGTATATTAATTTTAATATCATTTTCTTGATTATTTTTTACTGTAATATAGCTTTTATCTATATTTTCTATTTCAATATCTAAGTAATCTTTTTCTCCTTTATTTACGTATATCTTATTTTCTTCGTTTTGCTTCCATTTTTCAAATTCTTCATTTATTTTACTTTTTATTTCTACATTTTTATAATTATTCTTCGCATAGTTTATTAATTTAATACTGTCTGACGTTCTAAATTTTTTTGTATCTGCTCCTAATACAACAGTAATTATATCTATATTTTCACTTTTAGTTGCAGTTACTAAGCATCTATTTGCTCCATTTGTAAAACCAGTTTTAACACCATATACACCTGGTAAATTTCCTAATAATTCATTTGTGTTAGATAAATTTCTTGGATTATTATTAATATGTATTGTACAACTTTTTGTTCCAACAATATTTGCAAATATTTTATTATTTAGGGCATAATCTGTTATTTTTGCAAGTTCATATGCTGTTGTGTAATGGTCGTCATTGTCTAATCCATGTGGTGTTACAAGATGTGTACATTTTAAATCTAATTCTTTTGCTTTATCATTCATTTTTTGAGCAAATCCTTCTATACTACCTCCAACATGCTCAGCAAGTGCAACTGCTGCATCGTTTCCAGAGTGAAGCATTAAACCATATAACAAATCCTGTACTGTTGCTTTATCTCCTACTTTTAACCCTAGCCTTGACCCACCTGTTCCTGCAGCCTTTTTAGAAGCAGTAACAGTATCAGATAAATTTCCATTTTCTATTACTACAATTGAGGTTAAAATTTTAGTTGTAGATGCCATTTTTCTTTTTGTATTTTCCTCTTTTCCATAAATTATTTCTTTAGAATTTCTATCATAAATAATAGCAGCTCTAGAATTAATATTTGGTTCTTCTGCTGAATCTGATGTTGCCATAACAAGTTCTGGCAATTCTTCATCTTCTTCTATATTGCTATCATCTGCATAGCAAATAAATGGTACTAAAAATATAAATAAAAACATTAATATTATTATTTTTTTTAAGTCTCCGTAAAATGTTTTTAAACAATTTTCTATTTTTACTTTTTTTACCTTCATACAAAAACTCACCTATATAAATTATATATTTATATAGGTGAGTTTATTACTATATTTGTCTTGGTCCTATAAATTGTTCTTCTATTTCTTCATGTACTGCTTCTATTCTTTCTTCTAGGCTTAAGCTTTCAGATTGTTCTTTATATATTCTTTTAAATTCTTCTACACTAACTTTCGCTTTTGCTGCCTCTTCTTCTAATGATATTTCTTTTCCATCTTCTGTAATTATAATATTTTCGTGGTCTATATCGTTATTTGGGTTATCATCTATATTCTTCCAATTAGTTTTATCGTTATGATTTTCCATTTCAGCTTGTGCTCTGTCTACTTCTTCTTCTACCCTTGTATTTTTGCTTTTGTCCATACCTCTTTTTAATTCTGAACTTACATATCTTGTATGCTCTGCTTCTATTGGAATGCTTAAATATTCATCATCTGTACTTCTTCTTACGTAATTTACTTCTATGCAACCTGCTGAGCCAATATTTACTGCAAATCCTTCATCTGGTCTTCCCTTAATTTTAAACATTGCAGAAGCAGTATTTTCAGTAGTATTATCTCCATATCTATCTGAAGTTACAATTCTTTCTGTTGGGTTAATACCTTCTGTTTGAATTAAATTTTCTAATTCTTCTACTTTACCATCATTTGTTATTCCTACTAATTTAAATCTATCATTTGAATTATGAGAATAAATAACGGCAATTTTATCATATTTATTTGCACCTTGTATTAAGTTTCCAAAATTTTCTGTTGAAGTTATTTTATCTCCTGGATTAAATTCAGATTTTACATTTACAGCCTTTTTTAGTAATTCTTCTTCATTTAAATTTTTAGAATCTATTTCTGAGCATGCATCTATTTGATTTTCTTCTATTCCCATAGTTTCTGCCATTTTACTAAATTTTTCTATTTCAAGATTATTTAAAGAAATTCTTTTATCTTCATTTTTTATTAATGGTTTCATATCTACATTTTGATATTCTTGTGTTGGAATTATCATTTCATTATAATCTATAGCAATAAGATCTTTATCGGCATAGTATTCAAATTTCATTGTTCCATCTACATTTTTAACAACTAAAAAAACATCTTTTTTTACTTCTTCGTTAGATTCTATAAAGTTTAGTTGTCCACAATATACAACATCTTCAATATCTATATTTTTATCTGAATCTTCATTTTGAATTTCAAGCATTATCTCCATACGAAAATCTCTTAATTTTTGTAACATTTCTTCATTTTGATTCATTTAATCACCCCATTAAATTTATTTTTAATATATTATATCATTATTTATATATTAAATGATAATTCAAAATTTGTTCCGTCATTTAATTTTACTATAAAATCTTTATTTATACTTGTTGCCTGAACAGATGCATCATTATAAATTCTAGTTTCTACAACATATACATCTCCTCTTTGTTCTACTCTTTCAACACTTAATATTCCATAATTATAAAAATTACTATTAATATAATTTTCGAAATTTTCAACACTTCCAAAATTATTATCTCTAAATGTACTATTTAGTTTTTCATATGCACGTTCATAGTCTTTTGTATTTATCATTCTTATAAACAAATCTACATTTGTATGTGCTTTAGATTCGTTATCTAATGAATTGTATTTGCTAATATAATTATTATCTAAAATTGTATAGTTATCTAGCATAATGTTAAAGTCTATTATACTATTTTGTTTAATAATAATATTCATATTGTATTGATTTATTATTCTATAAACTTTACTTTTACCTTCATAGCTTGATTCATATTTTATAAAACTACCTTTGCTTAGGTTTTCTTGTATATTTTCAACATATTTATAATAATCTTCTTTATCTTTAAACCTCTTTAACCTATATTCTTCATTTAAACTGTTATATATTTCTTCTGGATTATATTTAATATTAAATTTAATGTTATTTAATATTTCTCTACATATATTTTCATCGCTCTCATTATAAAATGAATATTCATTATCTTCATTTTTTTCTATATTATAGTTTGAATTAATAGCATTAATTTCTTCAATACTATTTCCATTAATTATTGCATAGGTCATATTTTTATAATCAAACAAAACTCCACAATAATAGTCTTTAATGTTATTGTTATCTACATATTGCCCTTGATATATATATAATGAATGCTCTATATCAAAATCTCTATAATATGCCTTTTTAAAATGTATGCTTAATCCTTTATTCTCAATATTTTTAAGTTCTCCTTTGTATAAAATATTATAGACCTTCTCACTATCATCATAATTTAATGTATCTAAATAGTACTTAATATAATGTAATCCGTTATAGTATAATGACTCTTCTGTTACTTGAGTTAAATCTGTTTGCTGTTTTAAATCAAATTCACTAGCATTTTCTACTTCAGATACATTATCATTTTTTGTTTCCTCATTATATATATTATTATTTTTATTTAAAAGAAACAATAATGCTATTATACAGATTATAATAATAATTATTATAATAATTATTGTTTTTAATTTTTTCATTTTTAATTTCCTCCAACATATGTTACGCTATTATTATTTAAATTATTTTTAATATAGCTTAAATCTTCCCAGCCATATGCCTTATTCGAAGCTGTACCATGAGCAACATAAACACCTTTATTTTTATCATAATCAATTAATGCAATACAATGCTGTCCACTAGTATATTTACAATATTGAACAACTAACCAAACTTGGCCAGAATTACTTAAATAATTTTTTATTTTTGTTTCGTCAAATGTACCTGCTTCTGCTTTTATTCCTGGTATAAGTCTTTTTAAAGATCTTTCAATTTCATCTGCACTAGAATAATTGTTTATTACCCCATTATGTGCTTTTATAATATCTGCTCTTGTAGTTTCTGGTGTAATACTTGCATTATATCCACTTGCAATAATAGCCTCTGCAGTTGGTCCACAACCAGCATAAGCCATAGTTGCAGAATTACTACCTCCCCTACCATAAGCATTGGATGCCCAAGGAGAAGAATCCCCCTGAACATATAAATTAAATTTCTTTCCTGATGATGAACTATAAACACCTATAGTTCCTTCTCCACCATTAGCAACAGTTGTTCCTGAATTATTATTAATACTTACTCCTGCAGATTCATATATTTCATCAATAAAGCCTTTTATTGTATTAATCCATTCATCTGGTGGTTGACAATATACCTGCCCAATTGATTTTAGGTCAAATTGTCCGGCTTGAAAGTACATTCCCTCACTATTTGCAATATAATCACCAGTATCTAAAATTGCATCTCCGTAGCTTTGATATACTTTCCAATAATATATTTCTCCGTTTTCACCAGTTGTCTGAAGTTTAGGAATGTTAGATGATGCAGTAGTTGTTATACTACCAATATTATTTGTACCTTTTCCCAATATTCCACTTTTATTTGTAGCAATACCATTTTCTTTTCTATATATAGAATATAAAAAAGCAGCATTTACCTTATATGTATCTTGAGCCTTAATTACATATGGTAAGAATTCAAGAGCATTTTCTTTCATGACTGTTTCTTCTGCTAGCCATTTTTCTAAAGCTTTTTCTAATTGGTCCTCTGAAAGCGCTGGTAAGGCTCCAGGTTCGTCTGTTTTTACTATATAATTACTATCTGTTATTTCTCCCATACTTAAAGCACTAGAACTATTTCCGCTCACTACCACTAACATTTATTCCTGTAATAGCAAGAATTAATCCTATCATTAATCCTATTGGAAGAGCTATTATAATTGATTTTTTCATATATATACTCCTACATTAATTTATCTTTATCGACAATTTTATTATAGCATAAAAATCAAACTATTTAAATAAAAAAGTAGAGAATCTCTACTTTTTTATTTATTAAATGTAAACTCAAAATCATTATTATTTAAAATTATTATTAAATCTTTTTCTAATATTTCTTCTGTATTCACATTTTGAACTTTCATTGTACATTTATATATTTCATCTTTTTCCTCTATCTGTCCAAAATTAATATAATTTATATCAAAAAAGTTAGCTTTTATATATTCTTCAAATTCTTCGTATGTTGGAAAATAATTTTCTCTGTAATCTTTAACTAGCCTTTCATATAAGTATTTATAATCTTTTTTGTTTATTGCTTGTTTTATTATATCTAAATTGTATTTTACCTTGTTTTCATTTGACATACTGTTATATTGATTTATTTGTTCTTCCGTTTGAATAGTATAATTATCTAATTCTACATCATATTGCATAATAGACTTCTCTGTAAATACATAATAATTACCAAATTCATCTTTTAATGTGTATTTTGTATAATTATTATCTTCTGTTATATCATAATTTACTAGTTTAGCACTTAATAATGTATTATAATTATCATTTATAAATTTTTCAAATTGTAAAACATTTTGAAATTTTTTATTTCTATATTCATTTTCTAGCATATTAAAAGCTTCATTTGTATTATTTGTAATGTAATATCTATATTGTTCAAACATTTCTCTTATATATTGTTCTTCAGATATATTATATTGTTCAAATCCGTTATTTTCATTTTTTTCTATTTCATTTGTATATTTTACAGTAGGTATTTGACCTTCTATATTTTCTTCTTTATATTCTGAAAAATCTATACCATATGTTTTATTTGAATTGTCTAAAACAAAAGTAAATAAAAAGTCACTATCATTACTTATATCTTTTGTGAAAATATAATATGTTTTTATATTAGAATCATTTTCATAAACAAACATATTGGTAATTTTTAAGTCTGTATTTGCATAATCTACAAATTTATTATATATCTCATTTTTACTGTACTCTTTGTTATTTGATAAAACAATAGAAGCTAAAAAATCTAATCCTTTGTTTTTATAATTTTCTTTAAAGATTTCTTCTGTACCTTGCTCAATTTTATATCTACTTATATCTACATTTAAATAATTTATGTTCATTTTTACTTCGTAAAATATAGATCTAACTGTAAAATAATCTTGTCTATTGCTTACTTTTTTTATTTTTTGAACTTCTTCTTCTATTCCTTCTCCTGGTTCACCTAATTCTTCGTTATTTCTTATATTTTTATTATAATAAACTAAAACACCAATTGTAATAAGCAATAAAATTGAAATTATTATAATTAAGTATCTTAAAACTTTCAAAAAAATCACCTCATTATTTTATAAATCTATATACTCTGTCAAAATTTCCACCTTCAACATCTTTTATACTTATATCATCTTGAGGATTTGTTGGATAATGGTCATGTGCTCCTGCTCTTTTGCCATTTCCTATATACAATTCAACGTGTGTTTCTCTCCATAAAATATCTCCTGGTTGTAAATCCACATTTCCAAAGTCTCCAATATATCCATCTACCTTATATCCAAAAGTCGTACCTGGTATTTCCATATTAAAATATTCTTTATACAATCTATAACAAAATGATGAACAGTCGAAACTGTGAGGTCCAAATCTGTTTGCTTGAGAATATATATAAAATTTATAGTCTGAATCATTTGCAATTTCAATAGCTCTTGCAATTAATTTTTCCATTTTTTCTTTATTGGCACCTTTAAGTGAAGTCTCTATAGAACTATTGCTAGAAGATACAGATACTTTTAGCTTATCATACCAATTTTTTGCATATTCTTGTCTTTGAGATACCTCTTGTCCTGGAGCTCCTTCAAAGTTATTCAAAAAATATTCAGCAAGTTCCTCAACATTTCCTCCTTGCATTAATTTATCTTTTGTAGACCTATAATATTCACTATTTAATTCTTTCCATAAAAATTCTACTTGGGTTTGTGCATCTGTCCAATCTGTTTTCTTTTCCTCTGCAAACTTTTGTAATTCATCCCACCTACCATTTCCCCATTGGCATAATCCATGATAAGTACCGTACGAATCTACAACAGTTGGGTCAAAATTGCTCTCTTGCTGCATATTTCCCAATACAGCTGCAACTGCTTCTATTGGCATTCCCTTTCCAAGTAGAAAATCTGCTACAATCCCTGCAACTCCTTCTAAGTTGCTTGTTTGGTTTGTTATATTTCCTTTTTCTCCGTTATTATTTTTATTTCCAGCAGAAGCTCCAGACAAAAATGCTCCTCCAAGACAAAAAGCTATTCCTATAACTATTATAATACCTATACAAACATTCTTAATATGTTCCATTTATTTCACCTTCTTTATTATGCAAAAGTAACTATTTAATTTTAATCTTCTATGTTTATTTTTCCTTTTTCTATATATAGATATTTTTTTGCTAGTACTTTGCTATTTCCTGAAGTTAATAAATCTCCTTCAACAATTTCTATTAAATAACGATTAGTAATTCCTGGGTTTTTAGTTATTGTGTAATTTGACCCTAAATTTATAAAGTTATTAATAAAATTTTTTTCAAACTTATACTGTTCTTTATATTTTTCATTTTGTTTTGTATTTTCTGAAAGCTTTTCATATGCAGAAACTACTTTGTTAGCTCTACATTCTTCAATAAAATCTTTAATATTATCTTCTTCTTTTGATGTTTCTTTTGCTCTATTATTAACATCATTTGATACACTATTATTTATACCGTTTTTATTTGTATTTGCTAATTCATTGACTTCATTAGTTGAATTATTTTTTATATACCAATTTAATGTTCTTGTAATAAGCAAAAAAAGAGCAATTATGATAATCCATTTGTATATAATTTTTCTATTTTGATTTAAAAAACGAACTAAATTACCCATAATTACTCCCTATTTTTATAATTTTTTCATCTTTTCAATTCCATGTGCCATTTTTAAAAGTTTAATAGATCTATCAGCTGTTTTATCTGCATTTGGAACCTGTCCTTGTAGATTACTTACAATAGAATCATGTATCTTAGCTGTTTTCTTATCGTCCATAAGCATTCCTTTATCATAATCTCTAGAAAGTTTTACTGTTCCCATTGCAGTTTCTCTATCTACTCCTGCTTTTTGTTCTAAATCAAGTCCTTTTTGAATTTCCTTAAAGTCTAAACCTTGCTCTGTATAATCATCTATTGCTTGATTTATTTCCTTATCTGTCATATTTTTACCATATTTACTTTTAAATGTTCTCATCATTTCTTGATCTTGTTTTATATTTCTTCTAGCTTCTTTAATTTGTCTTTTTTCTAATGTTTTTTCATAAGCTTCTGGATTATAACTACTTCTAAATGTGTCTACAGTATTTCTTGCTCCTGATGTAACAGATTCTGCACCATTAAATGCTAAATTTGTAGCTGCTCTTCCTCCTGCATATCCTCCTGCTATTCCTGCTGCTCCTAGTTGAACTGCTTTTCCAACATCTCCAGAAGCAATTCCATATGCAAGTCCAGCTGTACCCATTGCAGCAGCTGCTGTTATTCCAGCCCCAACTCTTGTAACTTTTCTAGCAGCTGTTGCAAGACCTCTAATGCCAGTTTGTCCATCAGATAGTTTTCTAGAAAAACTTCCAATAACTTGTCCGGAACCTCTTACTATTCCTTTACCAACTTTTCCAACTTTAGAACTTGCAATTTTGTTTCCAACCCCTCTTATTGTTCTAGTAGGTTTAGTATCTGCTAACTTATTATCAGCATCATCTGGCTCATTTTGCATATTATTAGGAGCATTATTGGTATTTAAATCATTATTTTGATTTTCTTTGTCTTCTAGCTCTTGCATTCTATCTAATTTTTGTTGATATTCGCCTGGATTCATATAAGCATCTTCGTTACTTGTATTATCAAAATAATTTTGTAATTCATCTTTTTCTGCCATTTCTTCCTCTGATAAACCAGGGGTAGGTGTATTGTCTCCTTGTGGTAGCATATTATCTTCATTATTAGTTTGATTACCTTCATTATTATTTTGATTATTTCTATTTTGTGATGCTGCAAGTAAATCGTATGCATTATCTCCTCTTCTTGTATCTACAGGTCTTTGATTATTTCCACCACCAGGAGAACCTGAATTTCCTCCTGATGAACCTTGACCATTTCCTTTATTAGGTAAAAGAGTTCTTATTGCTTGACTTCCAACAGTTGCTGCTGCAAGCAATCCTGCTGGATTTGGTGGTTTTATATTAGCTCTACCAAATCCTAAGTATTCTCTTAACATTTTTTCCATTGGAATCATAGCGCCTAAAACAACTAATGCATAAATAGGATTGCTAGTTGCTAAAGATGAAACTGATGAAATTAACATTGAGTATAGTATTAAATGTAATGGCTGCATAAGTAATGTAAAAATATAATCTTTAAGCCATTTTTCAAAACCTTGCGATTTTCCATCCATCATTTTATCTATTGGATATGTAAAAGCTATTAATGGAGCAATTACTGTTAAAAAAGCTAATTTTATAATCCTCATTAAATATTGCCATGTGAATATAAGAATATATATAACTAATACAAAATATACTAATGTCCAGAATAATGCATCTCCAATAGTATGTGAGTCTTCGTCAATACTAAGGCCTGCAGCTGTTCTAGAAATATTTAACAAAGTATCTTGTGTTTGACTTCCAACCATCATGTTACTAAAGTTTTCTGTTAAATTAACAGAAAATACCATTATATAATGCATAAACATTATTAAAATAATTGCAATACACCAATCCATTAATGATTGTTTATATTTTGCTTTTTCTCCAGCTACACTAGAAATTGTAATTTTTATTCCAATAAAAACTAATACAATTAACATTAGTACTAATGCAATGTTTCTAAAAGTAATATACCATGTTGCGATAATTCCTCTTAGATTATATGCAATAGACTTAGTGTGATCTTTATTATCATCATAGGATTTAAAGAAATTAGGATTTAAAGCTTCTACTTTATTAGTAAACAAATCTATTAAAGAATATTTAATATTTGCAATATCAATTTCATTTCCAGCTTGTTCTCCTGCAACAGTTGCCATAAGTCCACCAAACACAGGTATTCTTGACAATCCTGAAAACATTCCAGATAATCCTCTAACCCATAGTGGATCCGTTTCGTCTGTTTCTAAATCTTCTCTAAATGCTTCTGTAGCTGACTTTCTAACAAATAAATCTGAAAATTTTGTTTCTTCAATAAAGTAATTTTGAAGTCCCCATATAACTGAATCTGGTATATATGTTATTATATCAATTAAATTCTTTACAATAGCTTCACTTGTATCAGATACACTTGCTTGTGCATAATTAGGTATAATAAAACTTAGTAGTGTTACTATAATTATTGGTATAAATATTATCTTTTGTTTTAGGTTTGTAAATTTATTTAGTTTCACATTATACCTCCCTTTTATTTTTGGTTTTTTACCATTTTGTTTAAATTTGTTTCAACAAACTTAAATTCTCTTGCAGTTGGTGTTATTTGTAAAATTGCTGTATCTCCTCCAACTTTAAGCAGTCCTTCACCTTTTCCACATGTTACTAAAAATCCAGCTTCTCCTTCGCTTAATTTAAACACTTCTTTTAAATACTCTATTTCGGATTTATCTTGTGCTAAAAGTAATTTTGTATCTGAAGATGTAAGAACAGCTTGCACTTCTGGTTTTTCATAAAAATCTTGGAATCTTTGTGAAATAATTGCAAGTGATACATTTCTTTTTCTTGCACGACGTGCCATTGTATTTAAAAAGTCAACTGCTTCTGGATATGGAAGTAACATCCATGCCTCATCTACTATTACTCTTTTCTTTCTTGCTTTTGTTCTATCTTCGCTGTTTTTCTTAACATATTTTTCCCAAATCCAAGAAAGTAGTATTTGTTGTGCCAAAGGTCTTGCAAATCTTTCTTCTAGTTGAGAAATATCTAAGTTTATAAATGGACATTCCTCTAATAATTCGAATGTAGATTGTCCATCAAAATATGCCATTTGTCCATCATATTCTCTTATATATTGTTTCATAACTTTAAGCAAGTAACTATAATGGAATTGGTAATCTTTGTTTTCATTATCTTTTGCTTTTTGTTGAATTCTTCTATACCAAGATCCAATTGTTGGCATTGGTTTTTTTGTTTTTCCTATTACATTATCTTTTCTTAAGAAATTGCTACCTTCTCCACCTATATATAAACTATCTGGATTACTATTTATACCAGCAGACATATATTCTTCGGCTACGCTTTCTGCTATTATTTGTTTTGTAAGTTCATTTACTTCTGGACTTCTTGTACTACCTTTTGCCATTGTTAAAAGCGCTTGTGTAACATCTTCTACTTTATTTTCTACATTTAGTACAGGTCTCTCTTTTCCTGTTATTTCATCTTTTACAAGTTCTGTTTCTATATCAAAAACATTTATAATTGTTTTTGAATTTGGACTTAAAACTACGTTTATTCCACCTAAACTTTCTGCAACTATTCTATATTCTCCTTCAGCATCTAGTGCTAAGTTTTCAACACCCATAAGAACTGAAGAACGAGATATTAGTGTTTTCATTGTAACAGATTTACCAGCACCAGACTTTGCAAATATAACCATATTATAATTTGTAAGTGAATTATGGAAGTTATCAAATAAAATTGGTACTCCTGTCTGTTTATTAAATCCTAGTGGAACTCCTGTTGGATGACCAATTTCAGATGTTGTAAATGGAAATACTGTTCCCATAGAACGTCTATCAAATGTATGTACTTTTTTTAATTTATCATCCATTAGTGGTAAATTAGATTTAAAAGCATCCTCTTGCATTCCCCATGCACTTTTTACTCCTACTAAACTTTTAGACATTTCGGAAGATAAAAGTTTTGTATATTTATCTAAATCTTCTAAATTATATGCAAAAAGTGTACAAACAATAGATGCTTCGTATAATTTATTAAAACCAGCAGCAATTTCATCTCTTAATTGTTCTGTTTCTGCTCTTTTTTGTGTTAAATTACTTTCTCTGTTTATATTTCCTCTATCTGATGCAACAATTCTTTCTGTTTCTAATTCATTTATAACTCTATTAAGTTCATTTTGAGATCTAGATTCTGGAATTGGATTAATATATACAGATGTATTTATATCACCAAAAAGATACATATCTCTAAATAGTTCTGGGAAAGTACACATTCTTGGTAATGATGATACAAACATACTTCTTGCATATCTTTTATTACTTGAAACGATTTCTAAATGGTCTATATTAGATGCATCTATTCCAGAAGGAGCTATTAATTCTTTTATACTTTTTCTTCTTAAGATTTTAGCTGACTGCTCTGTTTGATTGTTTTCTTGGTCTTCCACGACGTTTTGTTTTTGTTTTTTCATCATTAACACCTTCTTCCAATTCATTTATTTTGCTATTTAGTTTATCTAATGCATCTTTTGCTATATCTTTTCCAATATATTCTCTATTTTCTTTAATCATTATAGCTGCCATTTCTTTTGCAAGTTGTTCTATGTTATCTGATTTAGTTTCATATTGTTTTTGTCTATCAGATTTAGCTTTTTCTATGTTTTCATTTGCAATTTCTAACGCTCTTTTTTCTATTTGTTTATTTAATTCTATTAATTTTTTGTTCCAAATATCTGGTGCTGTAGAATATAACTCTTGAAATCCAGCTTTCATTGCAGTTTCAAAATCGAATGTTTCAGATTCATCTCTGTTATAAGCTACATATAGTAATTCTGCTAGTTCTTCCGAGTTCATAACCTTTGCTGAAACACTGCACGAATATAAAGATCTTATTATTGTTTGAGCTTTTGTATATAATTCTGAGAAAGCATTTTCTGCAATTTCAGATTTTTCCATATTTTCATTTACTTCTTCTGGATAATAATAAATTGCAATATAATATTTATTATTTAAAACATTTCTATTTTTGCTCATTTTTTCAGTATTTGCTATTATATCTTTACCATATTCTAAAAGGTTTGTCTGCTTAGCTATTTCATAATATTGCTTTCTAAGTTCTTCTTCTGTATATGCCCCAGAATTTACATTTGCTTGATAATTTATTTTGTTTTTGCTAAGTTCTCTTTCTATTTCATTCACATGTGCTTTATAATCTCTTAAGCTATTATCTAAATTAACTGTTCTTGTTTGTATATATAATTGAATTGGATATCTAAGTGTATTTAAGAATTGTAAAAATCCTTCTTCTACTCCAACTTTTTCTGCTCCAGAAAGTAAATCGTAGTTTATTCCTTGACATTTAAGTACCATAACATATCTTAATCCATTTTTTTGAACTATCATATTATCTTCAATTTTATCAAATTCCATAAAATCAAAAATAGATTGTTTACTGTAATTTTCTATTGCTTTTGGATTTTTTGTTTTCTTGCTGTTTTTATTTTCTTTACTTTTTATTTTTTCTTTTTTTGTTTTATTTTTAAATAATATTGTTACATATACACAAATAAGCACTGCAAGAATTATAAGCATTGTAATTAATACAATAGTTAATATTTGAGATATTTGGTCTGTATTATTCATCTTTTGTTTCCTCCCTTAAATCATATACATATATTTTTTTATTTCTTTTAAATTTTATAAATGTAAGTAGTACTTGGTCTATATTTAATCCTCCTGTCTTTTTAGTAAATTCAAATGTGTTAATATCTGGAACTCTAAATGTTCCAATTATAAATCCTATAATTCCTAATATTAAAATTATTATTAGTCCTAATGTTTTTAAACCAAGCAAAGATAAAAGCCAATAAAATATTAATCCAATGCCTGCCCCTACACCAGTATAAATTAGTGCTTTTGTAGAAAAAACATATAGTATTCTACCTTCTCCTTTTGTATTCCTTGGAATATAATATGGCATATTTTTTCCTCCTATGTGTATATTATTTATCATAATACATTATAACAGAAATTGCGCAAAAATGTAAGATTTTTGCGCAATTTATAATAATTTAATATAATAGTAATATTTTTGTAATATTATTGCAAATAATTTATACCAATAAAAGCATTTTTTAGCAAATAAAAAACCTCCGAAGAGGTTTTTCTATTTAGTATTTGTTATTAAATCAAATATAAATCCTGCTATTGTTGATGCTGCAAACAATAACACTGCACCTACTAAATATGGCATCATTGATTTTTTGTATTCTGCTTTTTCTTCTGCACTTCCCATCATGTATTTAATACCTAAAACCATTAGCATAACAACAGAAATAATAATACCAGCTGCTCTTATAATACCAACAATTTTTGAACCAAATGCATCCATTGCATCTGAAGAAACATCGCCTGCTGTTATATTAGCTGGACTAGCAACAGCCATAACTGGTTGTACTATTGCAAAAATTGTCATTACTACTAAAATAATTGCTAAAATTTTTATAATTTTTTTTGTGTTTATTTTCATGATTTTATCCTCCTTTTTATTATTTTATATTTTATATTATTTTTTCTCAGTTTTATTTATGAGAAAATATTAATAACTAATTTAACCTAATAACTTTGCAACTTGCATTGCTACTTTCCATATTGTAAAAGATGCAAATATAACGACAATTCCTATAAAATATGGAGTTAATTTTTCTTTTACTTCTGCTTTTTCTTCTACACTTCCCATCATTATTTTTATACCAATAATAGCAGATACTATAACAGAAGCTGCAATTCCGATTATAAATAAAATATTATATACATTATTTACTGTTTTTTCGAGCTTAGAGCCATCTACTGTTTGTATATGTTTCCCCTCAGAATCTTGCGCTTTTTTTCCAGCATCTATAAAAGAATCTCCTTCTGTTACTATACCATCAAAATTTGTTGCTGCATAAACACTATTTAAAAGAAAGTTAGATGAAATAAATATTATACATATTAGTATGCTAATTAAAATTTTTTTCATATTCATCCCTTCTTTTTACAATATATATTTATATTATACACTATTTACTTCTTTTTTGCAATAAATTAATTTTTTATTATTTAAGAGCACTGTAAATTATATTTGGAATAGTTGACCCTACAAATAAAATTATAGCACCAACAATATATGGCAATAATGTTTTTTTATAGTCTGCCCTTTCTTCTACACTTCCTAGCATATATTTAACTCCAATAATCATTAAGCTTATTACAGAAACTATCATTCCTACATTTTGAATTATTCCTAAAATTGGTCCTACTTTACTATTTATTTTTTCTGAATTTGCATTTGTTGGTTTATATATATCTGGATCTGAAGTTGGGTCTGCAATTTCTGTTAATGTAGTTTTTGTTTCTTGTTTATCTGCTATACTACTAAGTTTTTGTTTATTTCCTTCATTGCATTTTGTAGACCAAGTACTTCTAACATCTTGTGGTACATTCTTTTTTAAGTCCTCTGGAGATGTTTTGCTAATATACTCATCAATTGAACTTTTAGATTTATTCTTTAAAGCTGATGTTATATCTTTAGCACTTTTTTTGGCGGTTGTCATAGTATTGTACCATGCTACTAATTTTTCAATACTTACTTTTGTAATGTCATTATCTTTATCTTTAATATATTTTTCTATTTCACTTGCTTTAGCTGTTTTAGTAGGTGCAGCTGCATAAACGTTAGTAAAGCATCCTATAATAAAAAATAAAGCAATTACACATATTACTATCTTTTTTATCTTCATTTATCTCACCACTTTTAATATTACATATTTTTTCTTTTTTTGCAATATTTTTTTGCAATTTTTTTATTTTTTTTGTAAAAGCAAAAAAATAGCATCACAATGATGCTATTAATGCACTACTACATTTTTATTATTTACTTTCGTTTTTTTATTTATTCCATAGTATCTTTCTATTAATTTATCCAATTCCACGCTTAATTCGTAAATAGTTTCGTAACTCTCGTCAGTTTCTATGCTTTTGTTTAATTTTTCTCTTAATTCACATATTTCATCATTTAGCATACTATCCACTCCTTTTTTTTACATTTTTCATTGGTATATTTAGATAGTAGCATAATATTTTTTACATTTCAACAAAAGTTTATTTTTTTTTTATTTTTTTATAAGTTTCGTTTTACTTTTTTTGGCTTTTTTTTAGACTTTATTATGTTATTTTTCCTTTTTTTATTTTTTTCGACAAGTAAGTATAGAACAAAAATAGTAGATGATTTTTTTCATCTACTATTTTACAACAGATATTACCATTTTATTTGTATTAAATACTTCTTTAAAAATTTGATTTACATATTCTATAGTTAAGCTTGCAAATTCTTCTATATATTCAAATGGTTTTATTCCTTTAAAATAATCTGATAAAAATATTCCTGCAATTGAGTCTACATCATTATATTCCATTACATATTGCCCATATATTTTTTTCTTTATTCTTGTATACTCTTCTTCGTTAATTCCTTTTTCTTTTAATTCATTTATTTTGTTTGTTAATTCTTCTAGTATTTTTTTAGGATTTTGTGCTTGTCCAGAAATTAATATATGTGCATAATTATTTGAAAATTCATATTCTAATTCTGGCTTTGCAATTAACTCCTGTGACTCGTATAAATCTTTATATAATTTAGAGCTTTTCCCTAATAATATTTCTAATATTATTTCAACTGCAAGTGCTTTTTTTGCAGTAACTTTGTCTTTTACTTCATCTTTTATTCCAATTACAAATATTGGTCTACTTATATCCATTTTATTTTCTGCTTCTTTTTTATTTATTTGTTCCTTTTCTTTTGGATATATTCTTTTTATTTCTCCTTGTACTGGCTTTTCTACTAAATTATCCTTTACCATTTCCATTGTTTTTTCTATCTCAAAATTTCCGCATAATACTAAAGCCATATTAGAAGGATTGTAAAATGTATTATAGCATTTATATAATACCTCTTTGTCTATTTTATTAATAGATTCTACACTTCCTGCTATATCTATTCTTACAGGATTACTTTCATACATACATTTTAGTGCTTCCATATAAACTTTAGTTGCTGGGTCATCTTCGTACATATTTATTTCTTGCTCTATTATTCCTTGTTCTTTTTTTACGTTTTCGTCTGTATAATATGGATGCTGTACATAGTCCATTAATTCTTTAAAAGCTTCATTAAAGTTATTTGTACATTCAAATAAATATGCTGTATAAGTATTACAAGTATATGCATTTGCATCAACACCTAAACTTGAAAGTACATCTAAGCTATTTCTTCCATTTTCTTGTTCGAACATTTTATGCTCTAAAAAATGTGCAACTCCATCTGGTATTTTTATCTCTTCTCCATCTTCTGGAACTATAAAGTTGTTGTCTATTGACCCAAAATGAGTTCCTATTATTGCATATTTTTTATTCGTATTTTGTTTTGGTATTATCATAACTGTTAAACCATTTTCTAGCTTTTCTATATATACTTTTTCTTTTACTTTTGAATTTTCTATAATATCCATTTTATATACCTCTTTTTTATTTATAATTTTCCTTAAAAAGGCTAAAGGCTATAACTTTACCTTTTAATTTTTTATCTTAAGACCCATAGTCTTTTAATTTGTAAATTTTAAGTTTGAACAATAAATTAGTTTTTTAAAAAGTATACTGTATTTATTTGTACAGTTTTAGCTAAATCGACTACCTGCTCCTTTGTTACTTTTTTTATGTTTTCTATATATTTTTCTAATGATATTTCTGTTCCTGTTAATTCTTGTCCAAAACAATATGATATTTGTGTATCTTGCTCATCTTCTATTGCTTGTATTGTAGATATTATATATTGTTTTGCATTTTCAAGTTCTTCTTGTGTAAAGTCTCCGCCTTTCATATCTTCTATTTGTTTTCTTATAATCTCTAGAGCTTTTTCATAGTTTTCAATTTCTATACCACATCTTATAAATATATTTGCCTTTTGTCTTATATAATTTGACCCTGCTGTATATGCTAAACTTTCTTTTTCTCTAACATTTTGGAATAATTTTGAATTTGCTGTTCCACCTAAAATACTATTATAAACTAAGGCTATATTTTTAGAATTTTCGTTTTCTTCCTTTAAATTCATTCCTATTACTAATTTCCCTTGTGTTATATCCATACTTTCTTCTATTTTTTGCTCTTGTCTAAATTCACTATTTACACTATTTTTTGTATATTCTCCTTCTCTTTCTTGTAATTTTTTTATATTTTCGTTTTCTATTATAATATCTTTTAGATTTTCTGAAATTTTTCCAGAGGCATATATATCTATTTTACAGCTTTGTATTAATTTTAAATAGTGATTATATAGCTTATCATTTGTTATGTTTTCTAATTCTTCTAATGTTCCAAATTTATATATTCCATATGGCATATCTTTATACATTTCTTCTATGCATCTATTAAAAGCATACATCCCCTTGTTATCTTTTTTGCTATTTATTATTTGTTTTAATTTTTCTTTTTCTACATTAAAATAATCTTCATTAAATTTATTGTTTTCAACAAGTGGATTAAAAGCTATATCTAATATAGTATTTATACTCTTTTTAAAGTTCTCTTCACCTTTAGGCAAAAATTCATCACTTAATGATTCTAGATATATTTTTATAATTTGATTATCTCCTATTTTATCTACACCGCAATCAAAACTTGCTCCATACATATTTTCCAAATGTTTGCTAATTTCTTCTTGTGATTGTAAATTATTTGTTCCTCTTCTTAAAATTAAGCTAATTAATGCATTTTTTGTAACATCTTCTTTTGTTATTTTTGTTGTTAGCATTATTGTAAATAAATTTGTTTTAAATTTATTTGTCTCAACTGTATGTAAATTAATTCCTTTTTTTATTTGTTCTTTTTGATAATTCATACTAACACCCCTCTTAATTATTATTAACCTTTTTTTATTTTTAATTCAATATTTAAATATATTTTGCTTTTAGATTTTAAAATGCCACGTTCCTACAATATTTTATATATTTGTTAAATTTTTAGAACAATAGCGGACATTTTTATATAAATGTTTTGTTTTGTTATATAATAGGAAAGTAGCACTTTCCTATTATATAACAAAAGGGGTTCCTTTGAACCCCTTTAATTTTTAAAATTTTCTTTTTCTAGCTGCCTCAGATTTTTTCTTTCTTCTAACACTAGGTTTTTCATAATGCTCTCTTTTACGTACTTCTTGTAATACTCCATTACGTGCGCATTGTCTTTTGAATTTTTTAAGAGCATCTTCTATATTTCCATTTACTTTTATTTCATTTGACATATATAATTCCCCTCCTTCCATTAACTTGTACAGTTTATGGTTTTTTAGAGTTAGGGGTTTTTAAATTTACTGTTATATTTAAATCCCTTACTTACGTTACACATTATACTCCATTAATACAGTGCTTGTCAATATGTGTAAGGTATAAAATAGCAAAAAGAAAGTCGCCATAGATGACGACCTTTATATTATTTGATATTTATTAGTTTATATTTATTAATTTGCTTGAATTTTTTATTAAATACTATATTCTACAACTTTCTTTTCTTTTAATGATTCTTGTACATCTATTATCCTTTGATTTTTTGAACCTCTAAATTTTAGTGTTTTGTCCTTTAGGTCTCTTTCAAATTCTCCATCTACCATAACATCTATATATTTTATTAATTCTTGAGTTACTTCATTTTCTGCATATTTTCCCTCTAATATATCTTTGTCTAACGTACACCCTGTATAACACCATATTGTTTTTTCTGGATATGTTTGTTTTACTTTTTTTACTAACTTTAATACTGTTTCTTGGTTTTGTATTTCTAAAGGATCTCCACCTAATAAAGATAATCCTGCTATATATTTTGGTTTTAAATATTCTAGTATTTGTTTTTCAGTCTCCTCTGTATATTCATTTCCATATTTAAAGTCCCAAGCTTCTTGATTAAAGCAGTCTTTGCAACAATGTGTACATCCGCTTACAAATAAAGATACTCTAACTCCTGTTCCATTTGCTATATCTATTCTTTTTATATCTGCATAATTCATATATTTAGTCTCCCTTCGAAAGATTATAAGCGAGAAATTAGAAGTTAGATTTTAAAAAATTTCTTAAAAGATTTTTTAATTTTCTAACCTCTAATCTCTAATTAATTACAAATGTAATACACGTGACTTTATTTCTTTTGTTTTTCCTGCATTCCAGAAATTTTCTCCTAAATATCCACATGTTCTTCTTGTTACATTCATTTTGCTGTGGTCTTTGTTTCCACAATTTGGGCATTCCCATTCGTTATCATCATTTATTATTATTTCTCCATCGAAACCACATACATGGCAATAATCTGATTTTGTATTAAATTCTGCATATTGAATATTATCGTATATAAATTTAACAACTTCTTCCAATGCCTCTAAATTATTTTTCATATTTGGAACTTCTACATATGAGATTGCTCCACCTGTTGATAATTTTTGAAAATCACTCTCAAATGCTAGTTTTTGGAATGCGTCTATTTTTTCTCTAACATCAACATGATATGAATTTGTGTAATAGCCCTTATCTGTTATATCTTTTATTACTCCATATTTTTCTTTATCTATACGGGCAAATCTGTAACATAAACTTTCTGCTGGTGTTCCATATAATGCAAATCCTAGTCCTGTTTCTTTTTTCCATTTAACTACTGTATCTTTTAAATATTGCATAACTTTTAATGCAAATTCTCTTCCTTCTTCTGTTGTATGAGATACGCCTTTTACTAATTTTGTTAATTCATATATTCCTATGTATCCTAAAGATAGTGTTGAATATCCACCTTTTAGTAATTTGTCTATTGTTTCTCCATGTTCTAGCCTTGCTATTGCTCCATATCTCCAGTGTATTGGGCTTGTGTCTGCTTTTGTTCCTAATAATGAATAGTGTCTGCACATTAATGCTTCTTTACATAGTTCTAATCTTTCGTCAAGTACTTCCCAGAATTTCTTTTCGTCACTTCCTGCTACAATTCCTATTTGTGGTAAATTTATACTTACAACACCTTGGTTAAATCTTCCTTCAAATTTGTATTCTCCGTTTTCATCTTTCCATGGTGATAAGAAGCTTCTACATCCCATAGGACTAAATACATTACCTTCGTAGTTTTCTTTCATTTTTTTAGCTGAAATGTAGTCTGGGTACATTCTTTTTGCAGAGCACTTTACTGCCATTTTTGTTAAGTAGTCATATTTTCCACCTTTTAAGCAATTATTTTCATCTAATACATATATTAGTTTTGGAAATGCTGGTGTAACATAAACGCCTTTTTCATTTTTTATTCCTTCGTATCTTTGTTTTATAACTTCTTCTATTATCATAGCGTTTTCTTCAATATATGGGTCTCCTTCTTCTAAGTGTAAAAATAGTGTTACAAAAGGAGATTGTCCATTTGTTGTCATTAGTGTATTAATTTGGTATTGTATCGTTTGTACCCCTGCTTTAAGCTCTGTCTTTTGTCTTTCTCTTGCTATATCTTCAATAGTTTCTTCTGGTAGTTTTCCTGAATATTTATCTTCTAGTTGTTTTTTTACTTTATCATATGTTTTTCTTAAGTATTTTCCTAAGTGTTTCATATCTACAGATTGTCCACCATATTGATTACTTGCAACAGCTGCTATAATTTGTGTTGTAACTGTACATGCAACTTGGAAGCTTTTTGGACTTTCTATGAGTTTGCCATTCATAACTGTTCCATTATCTAACATGTCTCCTATATTAATTAAACAACAGTTAAATATTGGTTGTACAAAATAGTCTGCATCGTGAAAATGTAAAATACCATCTTCATGTGCTTTTGTTATTTTTTCAGGTAATAATAATCTTTTTGTTAAATCTCTTGATACTTCTCCTGCTATGTAATCTCTTTGTGTTGATGCTAATACAGTATTTTTATTAGAATTTTCTTCTGCTAATTCTTTGTTTTCATTTCTAATTAATCCTAAAATTGTTTCATCTGTAGTATTACTTTTTCTAACTAATGCTCTATTATATCTATATACTATATATTTTTTTGCTAATTCAAATTTTTCTTTTTCCATTAATTTTTGTTCTATTATATCTTGTATATCTTCAACTAACATTCTTTTTCTATTTAAATCTTGAATATCTTGTATAATTGAGTCTATATCGTCTTTAGTTGCTCTTTCTGATTTTCTTACTTCTTTATTTGCTTTTTCTATTGCTATTGCTATTTTACTTCTATCATAGTCTACTGCTCTTCCATCTCTTTTAATTACCTTCATAATAAATACCTCCCCTTAAGATGTTTTTATTATATATATAATTTTTATTTTTACTTGTTGCTTATGCAACTTTTTTTTAATTTTATTTTTTTAAATTGTTTTATTTGGTAAATATACCCTGTTTTTGTATTTATTACATTTATGTTACAAAATAAGCACAACTTTTCTACATAAAAAAAATTTGTATTTTTCAATAGTTTGGTATTATAGTTTAAATAATATGTTTTATAAAATTATGCATAATTTGTTGCAATTATCACATTTTTATATTATAATATTTTAAAATTAGTTAAGTAAGAAAGATTTAAAATTATTTTTTAAAATATTAATTTTAGAATGGAGTTTATATGAAAATAAATTTTGATATTAATACATTTATAAATGATTTTTCAAAAAATTGTGCCAAATCTCAAATTAAAACCTTTCAAAAAGGTGAAATTATAACTACATATTTAGTTAATAGAAATCAAATATGTTTTTTAATAGATGGTAGTGCAGACCTTATAAGATATGAATCTAATGGAACTCAAAGTATTATAGAACATTTTTCCGAAACAGATTTATTTGGAGAGGTTTTCTACGAATTAACTACAAATAATGAACTTTTTGTTATTGCAAGAAAAAATTGCAAAGTACTGTTTTTCCCTTATGACAATTTTCATAAAAAATGCAAAAAAAATTGTAAGTTTCACGAAACATTAGTTACTTCGTTACCAGATTTAATATTAAAAAAATCTATTTCTTTAAATACTAGAATTGAAGTTTTATCACAAAGATCTATAAGAGATAAACTTTTAAAATACTTTAATATTATGTCTGCAAGATCTTTAAATAAAACTTTTTACTTAAATTTTTCTTTAACAGATTTAGCAGATTATTTAAGTATAGATAGAAGTGCTATGATGAGAGAACTTAAAAATCTGCAAGATGATAAAATTATTGTAAAAGAAAAAAATAAGATTATGCTACTTGCATAATCTTATTTTTTTCTTTATATAACATATATAATAAAATACGTTATTTTAGATTTATTGTGCGAATATTTCGTCAAATTCTTCGCCTTCTATTTTTTCTTTTTCTAGTAAAACTTTTGCAACTGCATGTAATTTATCTATATGTTCATTTAATATTTCTATTGCTTTTTCATATCCTTTATCTATAATTCTTTTTGTTTCTACATCTACTAGTGCAGCTGTTTCTTCTGAATATTCTTTTCCTTGTGCAAAGTCTCTTCCTAAAAATACCTCTTCTTGGCTAGAACCTAACATCATTGCACCAATTCTATCACTCATTCCATATTTTGTTACCATACTTCTTGCAATTTTTGTTGCTCTTTCTATATCATTACTTGCTCCCGTAGATATATCATTTAATATTAACTTCTCTGCAACTCTACCACCTAACAATGATACAATATTTTCCTCCATCTCTGTTTTAGACATAAATGATTTGTCTTCTGTTGGACGATACATTGTATATCCTCCTGCCATTCCTCTTGGTACTATTGATATTTGATGTACAGCATCTTGTGTTGGTAAAAATCTACTAACTACTGCATGACCTGCTTCGTGATATGCTACAAGTTTATTTTCTTTTTCACTTCTTACTCTAGATTTCTTTTCTGGACCCATAGTAACTTTTACCATAGCATCTTCTATTTCTTTCATTCCTATTACATCTAGATTTCTTCTTGCTGCAAGTAATGCTGCTTCATTTAGTACATTTTCTAAATCTGCACCTGCAAATCCTGCAGTATTTCTTGCTATTACTTTTAAATCTATATCTTCACCTAATTTTTTCTTTCTAGAATGTACTTCTAATATTTGCTCTCTTGCTTTTACGTCTGGACTAGATACTACTATTTGTCTATCAAATCTTCCTGGTCTTAGTAATGCTTTATCTAATACGTCTGGTCTATTTGTAGCTGCCATTACTATTACACCCTCGTTTGCACTAAATCCATCCATTTCTACTAATAATTGATTTAATGTTTGTTCTCTTTCATCATGTCCGCCTCCAAGTCCTGCTCCTCTTTGACGTCCTACTGCATCTATTTCATCTATAAATATTATACAAGGTGCATTTTTCTTTGCTTGTTCGAATAAGTCTCTTACTCTAGAAGCTCCTACACCAACAAACATTTCTACAAAGTCTGAACCACTTATAATAAAGAATGGTACTCCTGCCTCTCCTGCTACTGCTTTTGCAAGAAGAGTTTTTCCTGTTCCTGGTTGACCTACTAAAAGAACTCCTTTTGGTATTCTAGCTCCCATATCTGTGAATTTTTTTGGTGTTTTTAAAAACTCTACTATTTCTTGTAATTCTTCTTTTTCTTCGTCTACACCAGCAACATCGTCAAATGTTACTTTTGATTTTGTATCTCCATTTAATAATCTTGCTTTACTCTTTCCAAATGACATTGTTTTACTTCCACCTTGATTAGATGGATTCATTAACAAAAACCAGAAAAGAATAAATATAATTGCAATTCCAAATGGTGATAATAAAGAAAGTATTGTAATAAAAATAGATTCAGACTTTTCTGTTAAAGTAAAGTTTCCTGCAACTAATCCTTCATTTGCATAGTTCATAAAGCTTTCCAAATTTGGAATATTAACTTCCTTCTTAATAGATTGACCTTTTAATTCTACATAAGCTCTTGAACCATCTGATTGAATTTCTATATTTGTAACTGTTCCTTGTTCCATTGCAGATACTAATTCAGAATATGTCATTTTTGTTTCTGAGTTATCTAAAATTGCAGATACCAGAACAACAAAAATTACTCCTATTATTAACCACATAGCTAATGTCTTTATACCATTCTTCAATTTGTTTTCCTCCTTAAATAATATGCTAAAACATATATTTTGTTTTTGTAAAAAGCCTGAGCTACACTTCAACCTGGCTTTATTTCGCAGAGATGTAACCCTACCTTAAATCATTTAAATTTTATGTTTGAAATATAACATACATAAATTTCAATTTCAATAGTTTTTTATAAAGTTTTTCTTTGTAACAGTTGTGTTACAAGGGTTTTGCTACGGAAGTTTGGCTTAAGCTGTAAAAAAAATTTTACCTTTTTTTATATAAATTTTTATTCCTTTATGTGGAGTTAAATATTTGTTTCCAATGTTTCTTTTACATAATTTTATAATATCATCTATATGTATCTTCTCAATATTATTTACATTTCCGTATACTTTCCTTATAGTATATAAAATTATTTTTCTTTTTATTACAATATCTTGCTTATTAAACTTTTTTAAATCTAAAATTATTGTTTTATTTGGCATTGTATTTTTTAAATCGCCTAAAGCTACATCTTCTATGTCGCTTTTAACTATTTTATTGTCCTCAATAACCAAATCTTCATATATATTATTGACTATTTTTTCTAAATAATTCTGTTCTTCTTCTGTAATTACAGATAATTTTTTTATTGATTCTGTAATATTTGGGTTAAACTCCTCTTTTATTAATGGTATTAATTTATTTCTTATTTTATTTCTAGTATAGATATTATCAAAATTTGATTTATCTATTTTTGGGTTTAGGTTATTTTCTCTGCAATATTGTTCTATTTGGTCTCTATTTATTTCTATTAGTGGTCTAATATATTTGTCTTCTCTAATTGCTTCTATTCCTATTAATCCTAAAGGTCCACATCCTCTTATTATATTCATTAAGATTGTCTCTGCCTTATCATTTAGATTATGGGCTATTGCAATTTTAGAAGAATTTGTCTTGTTCATTACTTCATTGAAAAATTCATATCTTATTTTTCTTCCTGTTTCTTCTGTTCCTATTTTTAATTTTTCTGCTATTTCTTTTACTTTTTCATTCCTTACAAAACATTCTATTCCGTTTTTATTACAAAAATCTTGAACATATTTTGTTTCATCATCAGCTTCTTTTCTTAGTCCATGATTAACGTGTGCTACATATATTTTGAATTTTAAATCTATTGTCTCATCTTTATTAATTTCAATTAAGTTATTTAATAAGCACATAGAATCTGGCCCACCAGACACAGCTACTACAATGCCTTCACCAGATTCTATCATATTATATTTTATTATTGTTTTTAAAATTTTATCTAACATTATTCTCCTTTTTGTGGGACTTTGCTTTTGCTAGTCCTCCTTATATTATTTGACACATGTTTATTTATAATATTTTTTTATTCGTGATAGCGGTCTATATTTCCAAATTTTGTATAATTTCCTAACCAATATAACTGCGTTGTTCCTGTAGAACCTGACCTATTTTTTGCTATCATTAACTCTGCTTTATTTTTATTTTCACTTTCAGGATTATAATAATCATCTCTATATAAAAACATAACTATATCTGCATCTTGCTCTATTGCTCCAGACTCACGCAAGTCTGAAAGCATAGGTCTTTTATCTTCTCTTTTCTCCGCACCACGTGATAATTGAGAAAGCGCAATTACAGGAACATTTAATTCCCTTGCTAATAATTTTAAAGAACGACTTATTTCGGAAATCTCGTTTTCACGACTACCATTTCTTCTTCCATTACCTTGTATTAATTGTAAATAATCTACTACAACCAGACCTAATCCTTTTTCTAATTTTAGTTTTCTACATCTAGCTCTTATTTCCATAGAAGAAATATCTCCTGTATCGTCTATATATATATTTGCATCTGATAATGTGCCCAAAGATTCTGCTATTTTAGCCCAATCAGAATCTTCTAATTTTCCTGTTCTTATTTTATTACTATCTACCATTGCTTCACTTGATAATATTCTGTTTGCTAATTGTTCTTTTGGCATTTCCAAACTAAAAATTGCTACTGGTAAATTTTCTTTAATTGCAACATGTGTTGCTATATTTAAAGCTAGAGCAGTTTTTCCCATACCAGGTCTTGCTGCAAGTACTATTAATTCTGAACCATGAAGTCCTGTAGTTTTTTTATCTAAATCATAAAACCCTGTAGATATTCCAGATAATGCCCCTTTTTGATTATATAATTTTTCTAGGTTTGTAAAAGAATCTATCAAAACCTCTTTTATAGGAATATATCCTTTTACATTTCTTCCTTGTATCATATTAAATATTTTTTTCTCTGCATTATCTACTATATCTTCTACTTCTTCGGTTTGGTCATATCCTATATCTATAATTTCGTTTGCAGTTTTAATTAAATTACGTAATACAGCTTTTTCTTCAACAATTTTTATATATTTTTCAACATTTGCAGTAGTTGGAACCTTTTCTGGCAATTCAACAATATACTCAAGTCCACCAACTTTTTCTAAATTTCCATTAGTTTGGAGTTCGTTTTTTAATGTTATTACATCTATTGGTTCAGCTCTGTTATATAAACTTAAAATTGCAGAATATATTAATTTGTTATCTTCTCTATAAAAAGCATCTTCCTTTAATTTTTCTATTGCACTAATTACTGCATCTTTATCTGTAAGCATGCTTCCAATAACTGCTTGTTCCGCTTCTATATCATGTGGTGGTATTTTTCCTAAATCCATGATTATTTCTCCTAACATTTTTATTGTTTGATAATTATTTATACAAATACTTTATTGTGATATTACATTTAATTTAATTTCTCCTACTACGCCTTCGTATAATTTTGCATTTATTGTAAATACACCTATATTCTTTATTGTTTCTTTTAATTCTATTTTCTTTTTATCTATTTTTATTTGATATTGTTTTTCAAGCTCTTCAGAAATTTCTTTTGCTGTAACTCCTCCAAATATTCTACCATTTTCTCCTGATTTTACTTTTAAAGTTAATGTTATATTTTTTAATTTATCTTTTATTTGTGTTGCATTTTCTTTTTCTACATCTTTTTTGTGTTGTTTAGAGTCATTTCTACCTTGCAATTTGCTTAAATTTTCTGTATTTGCTTCAACAGCCTTCTTTTTAGGTAATAAAAAATTTCTTGCATATCCATCACTTGCATTTATTACTTCGTCTTTTTTTCCTACACCTTTTATGTCTTGCATTAAAATTACTTTCATTGTTTGCCTCCTTTTTACATGTTTTCTTCAAAGTATTCATCTATTTTTTCTATTAGTAATTGTTTTGCATTTTCTATTGTTTCGTTCTCCATTTGCGCTCCTGCTAAGGTTATATGACCTCCACCGCCTAGTTTTTCTAATATTAATTGTACATTTATATCTCCTATTGACCTTCCACTTATGCAAACTTTATTATCTACTTTTCCTAGTACAAATGATGTTGTTATGTTTGAAATTGTAAGTAGTTCATCTGCGGCTTTTGCACACATAATTCCTGCATCTTTTTCTTCTTCATATACTGAAATTGCAATTGTATCTTTAATAATTTCAGAATTTTCTACTATCTTAGAAATAGCATTATATGTATCTAAGTCACTTTGGAACCATTTTTTTACTTTTACTATGTCTATACCACCCTTACGTAAGTATGCTGCCGCCTCGAAAGTTCTCACTCCTGTTTTAAATGTAAAATTCTTTGTATCTACCATAATTCCGGCATACAAACTTTCTATTTCTATTGTTTTTAATTTTACATCTTTTTCTGTATATTGAAGTATCTCTGTAACTAATTCTGCTGCAGATGATGCGTATACTTCTTGAAATGTAAGAATAGCATTTTCTATATAGTCTGTACTTCTTCTGTGATGGTCTATTATAACTTGTTTTTCTGTTTTTTCTAATAATTCTGGTATTTCAACATATGTTTTTTTATGAGTATCTACAATAATTAATAATGTTTCTGGTGATATTTTTTCTAGAGCCTCGTTTTTATTTATAATTACTTCTTTGTATTCTTCATCACTTTTTAATATTTCTATAAAGTTTTTTAGGGCCAATCCCTTTGTATTGTTTACAATAAAAGCTTCTTTTCCTAAACTTTTTGCTAGTCTATATACACCTAAACTAGAACCTATTGAATCCATATCTCCATTTACATGTCCCATTACCATTACATTTTTGCTATTTGTTATTAATTCTTCTAAGGCATGTGCAAACATTCTTGCTTTAACTTTTGTTCTTTTTTCTACCTCTTGTGTTGTTCCTCCAAAGAATTTATATTTTCCATTTGCTCTTATAACAGCTTGATCTCCACCTCTACCAAGTACAATATCTAAAGCTGCTAATGCTGTTTCGTATTTTTCGTAATTTGTTTCTCCCTCATCTGAAATTGCTATACTTAAAGTTAATTGTATTCTTCCTTCTATGTCTATTTCTTTTATTAAATCTAATATTTCAAATTTATTTTCTTGTAATTGTTCTAGATATTTATGTTCAAACACATATATAAATGTATTTCTTTCTGTTTTTATCATTAATCCTTTTGTTTCAGATGCCCAATCGTATAATTTTTGTTCTAATTGTGCAATAATTCTTGGTCTATCTTCATTTGGTATTCTTTGTATTATTTCTTCATAATTATCTACAGTAATAATTCCTATACATTGGCTTTCATCTATATATTTTTGATTTGTTTTTATCTGTTCTGTAATATCTATAAAATATAATATAGACATATATTCTTCATTTTTATGCTTTTTATCACTATTTTTAGATTTTACATATTCTCCTAAAATTTTATATGTGCTATTTCCTATTTTTATTTGTTTTTCTATTTTTCTGTTTTTAGAGTCTTTATTATTTTGTATATCTAATTTTATTTCTTTTATTAAATCTTGTATATAATTTTTTATATCTATATTAGCAAATTCGTATACAAATTTTGAACTTCTCCAAATAATACTTCCATCTGTTTCGATTATTATTAATGGAAACGGTGAATTTATTAAAGTTTTTTTAGCAGTTGAATCCATTGTAATTAATAGTTCTTGAACATGATTAGAAATTTCTTTATTTTTTCTGTTATCTGTCCAAAATGTATATGTAATTATTAATAAATATATTAATATTCCTGGTAAAATAAACTTTGTATCATAAATACAAATTATAATAAATAATATTGCTATTATAATTAAATATATTTTTGTTTTTGATAACAAACCATTAAAAAAATCTTTTTTATTTTTAAGCATAAATTGCCCTCTTTCTTCATATTTTCATACCCTTTTATTTTACATAAAAATAAGGGTTTTGTCAAATAAAAAAACCGCCATATTTGGCGATTTCTTATTATTTTATGCTTCAACAGTCTCTTCTGCTGTTTGTTCTGTATTTATGTGAATGTTTTTGTATCTTTCCATTCCTGTTCCAGCTGGAATTAATTTTCCTATTATTACGTTTTCTTTTAGTCCAACTAATTCATCTGTTTTTCCTTTAATTGCAGCTTCTGTTAATACTCTTGTTGTTTCTTGGAATGATGCTGCTGATAAGAAGCTTTCTGTTGCTAATGCTGCTTTTGTAATTCCAAGTAGAACTCGTCTTCCTGTTGCAGGTCTTAATCCTTTTTCTTCAACTTCTTTGTTTTTGTCTTCAAATTCATACATATCTACTAAAGATCCTGGGAACATATCTGTATCACCATTATCTTCAATTTTAACTTTTTTAAGCATTTGTCTTCCTATAACCTCAATATGTTTATCGTTTATATCAACACCTTGGTTTCTATAAACTTTTTGTACTTCTTGTACAAGATATGTGTAAACTCCTTCTGGTCCTTTTATAGTTAAAATATCATTTGGATTTATAGAACCTTCTGTTAGTGGGTCTCCTGCTTCAACTTTATCTCCATCTTCTACTTTTAATTTTGAACCAAATGGTATAGCATATGTTTTTGAATTATCCTTAGAAGTAACTGTAACTTCTTTTTTCTTCTTATCTTCGGAAATTTTTACTTTTCCATCTATTTCTGTAATTACAGCTAATCCCTTTGGTTTTCTAGCTTCAAATAGTTCTTCAACTCTAGGAAGACCTTGTGTAATATCTGCAACACCTGCAACACCACCAGAGTGGATAGTTCTCATTGTAAGCTGTGTACCAGGTTCACCAATTGATTGTGCAGCTATAATTCCAATTGCTTCACCAATATTTACTATATCTCTTCTTGCTAATCCCATACCATAACATTTTTGGCATACTCCATGTTTTGCTCTACATCCTAATACTGAACGAACTTTAACTTTTTCTATACCTGTTGCAACTATTTTTTCTGCTAAATCTTCTGTTATCATTGTATTAGTGTCTACTAAAATTTCTCCTGTTGTTGGGTCTTTTAAATCTTCAATTACGAATCTTCCTACTAATCTTTCTTGTAATTTTTCTATTACTTGATTTCCATTTTTAATGTCATATAACATTATTCCATCGTGACTTCCGCAATCGTGTTCTCTTACAATAATATCTTGAGAAACATCAACTAATCTTCTTGTTAGATATCCTGAATCGGCTGTTCTTAGCGCTGTATCTGAAAGTCCCTTACGAGCACCATGGGCAGAAATAAAGTATTCCAAAGCATCTAGTCCTTCTGCAAAAGATGCCTTAATTGGTATTTCAACTGCTTTACCAGTAGTACTTGCCATAAGTCCACGCATACCAGCAATTTGTCTTAATTGGTTCATATTACCTCTAGAACCAGATTTAACCATCATATAAACTGGATTTAAGTCGTCAAAGTTTTGTTCCATGGCATTACTTACTTCTTTAGTTGTATCTTCCCATACATTAATTACAGCGTTGTATCTTTCTTCGTCTGTAATTAAACCTCTTGCATATTGTTTTCTTATTTTTTCTACTTTCTTATCTGCTTCTTCTAATATTTCTTTTTTAGCTGGTGGAACTTTTACATCATCCATAGAGTATGTTATACCAGCAAGTGTAGCATATTTAAATCCTAATGCTTTAATATAATCTATTACTTCAGCAGATTCTGTTAATCCATGTGTTCTAATAACTCTTTCTATAATTTGACCCATTGTTTTCTTAACAACTGGGAAATTAATTTCATATTGGAATGGATCCTCTTTTCTGTCTATAAATCCTAAATTTTGTGGAATACCTTGGTTAAATATTATTCTTCCAACACTTGTTTCTATTTTTTTAGATTTTAACTGTCCATCTATTTCTATTGTTTTTCTAACATATATTTTTGCATGAATTCCTACTCCATGATTTTCGTAAGCCATTATTGCTTCTTCTGGATCTTTAAAGTATTTTCCTTCTCCCTTTTCTCCTTCAATTATCATTGTTAAATAATAACTTCCTAAAATCATATCTAGTCTAGGAGTAGCAACTGGTTTACCATCTTGTGGTTTTAATAAATTGTTTACTGAAAGCATTAAAAATCTAGATTCTGCTTGTGCTTCTGGTGTTAATGGTAAGTGAATTGCCATTTGGTCACCATCGAAGTCGGCATTGAATGCTTCACAAACTAATGGGTGAAGTTTTATAGCTCTACCTTCTACAAGTACTGGTTCGAATGATTGTATACCAAGTCTATGTAATGTTGGTGCACGGTTTAGCATTACAGGATGATCTTTAATAACATCTTCTAATATTCCCCATACTTCTGGTCTTAATCTTTCTACCATTCTTTTTGCATTTTTAATATTGTGTGCTAAGCCTCTTTCTACAAGCTCTTTCATAACAAATGGTTTAAATAATTCAACAGCCATTTCTTTTGGCACACCACATTGATATATTTTAAGTTCTGGTCCGAACTACTATAACTGAACGCCCTGAATAGTCAACCCTTTTTCCTAACAAGTTTTGACGGAAACGACCTTGTTTACCTTTAAGCATATCTGATAAAGATTTTAAAGCTCTATTTCCTGCTCCTGTTACAGGTCTTCCTCTTCTACCATTATCTATAAGAGCATCTACAGATTCTTGTAACATTCTTTTTTCGTTTCTTACAATT
>CANRKA010000010.1 GCA_947631025.1 uncultured Clostridia bacterium
AAAGAATTAGAAATCATTTCAAAACTTTATTTAAATGAAAAATTAGAAAGAGAATATAAATAAAAAAAGAAAGTATGGAGACTTTCTTTTTTTATTTGTAATATTAAATATAATATAAATGGAATTTCCAAAAAATACCAATTAATATTTGACAAAAACATAAAAAAGTTATATAATAGTCAGCAGTTATTATCTTAGGTGTGTTTAAGATAAAGTAAGAGATTTAAGTTTTATGTATATAAAAAATTTAAAGAGATATAATAAAAGAGATTGATTCGGAAATTATAATGAGATTTTAGGTTATACAATTAAGCGGTGTAAATTGTATAAAATATTTTAATGCTAGAAAGATTTAGATTATTATTGTTTATGTACGGAAAATTTATTTAAACAATAAAATAATTAAAAAATTTTTATTTAGAGTATTGTAGAAATTAAAAATTGCAGTGGTTCGTTAATATATAAACATATATTTTTTATTATATGCTTTTTCTCTATACATAGAATTTAATCATAAAAAAAGAGGAGAGATAAAAATGGAAAAAGATGTAAAAGCGGCAAATGTTGAAAATAAAGAAAGAAATCAAAAAGCAAGAATAACAAATTCAAGGAATAGTTCTACTAGAAGACGTATAACTTCTAAAAATCAAACAAAAAAAGAAAATATAAATAATGTAGCAAAAGAGGGAAATATAGAAGAAACATCAAAAATAACTAGAAGACAGACTGAAACTACAACAAGAAGAAAAACTAAAAATCCAAATAAAGATTTTGCATTTAAAAAAGAAAAAATTAAAATTATACCTTTAGGTGGTTTGCACGAAATAGGAAAAAATATTACAGTATTTGAATATGGAGAAGATATAGTTTTAGTAGATGCTGGACTTGCTTTTCCAGATGATGATATGCTCGGTGTAGATTTAGTTATACCAGATATGACATATTTAGAAAGAAACAAAGAAAAAATAAAAGGATTAGTAATAACACATGGTCACGAAGACCATATAGGTTCTGTACCTTATTTATTAAAAAAAGTAAATATACCAGTTTATGCAACAAAGCTTGCAGCAGGATTAATAAGAAATAAATTGGAAGAACACAAATTATTACGTTCTACAAAACTAAAAGAAGTAAAACAAGGACAGACAATTACTTTAGGAAAATTTAAAATAGAATTTATTAGAAGTTGCCATAGTATACCAGACTCTGTAATGCTTGCAATTACAACACCAGCAGGAACTATACTTCATACAGGTGATTTTAAGTTGGATTTTACACCAATAGATGAGCAACAAATGGATTTAGGACGTATTGCCGAGCTTGGAAACAAAGGAATATTGGCACTTATGTCTGATAGCACAAACTCAGAAAGAAAAGGTTATACAATGTCTGAAAGTACAGTTGGAGAAGTATTTGAAAGATTATTCCAGAACTGTACAAAAAGAATAGTTGTTGCAACATTTGCATCAAATGTACACAGAGTACAACAAATAGTAAACTCGGCAGTAGAAAATAAAAGAAAAATTGCTGTATGTGGTAGAAGTATGATAAATATGATAGAAACAGCAAGAGAATTAGGATATATTAAATGTCCAGACAACGTTTTTATAGACATAGATATGATTAAAAATTATACAGATGATCAATTAGTAATTATAACAACAGGAAGCCAGGGTGAACCAATGTCTGCCTTAACAAGGATGGCAGCTGGAGAACATCGAAAAGTAGAAATAACTCCAAATGACTTAGTTATAATTTCAGCAACAGCAATACCAGGAAATGAAAAATTTGTATCAAAAGTAATAGATGATTTAATGCAGATAGGAGCAGAAGTTGTATATAGCTCTTTAGCAGATGTACACGTTTCAGGTCATGCTTGCCAAGAAGAACAAAAACTAATTTTGGCATTAGCAAAACCAAAATACTTTATACCAGTGCATGGAGAATATAGACAATTAATAGCGCATAGTGAAACAGCAAAAACAATGGGAGTAAAAAATGAAAATATATTCTTATTAAATAATGGTAGAGTATTAGAGCTAAGTGAAGATGAAGCAAAATTTACAGGAACTGTTCCATCAGGAAGAATATTAGTAGATGGATTAGGTGTTGGAGATGTTGGAAATATTGTTTTAAGAGACAGACAACATTTATCACAAGACGGTTTAATAATTGTTGTAATGACAATGGATTCTAGTACAGGAAGTATAATAGCAGGTCCAGATGTAATTTCTAGAGGATTTGTATATGTAAGAGAATCTGAAAACTTAATGGAAGATGTAAAATATGTAGTAAGGCAAGAAGTTGCAAAATGCGAAGAAAGACATATAACAGACTGGTCAACAATAAAATCAACTGTAAAAGAAAATTTAAGAGAATATATATTCCAAAAAACAAAAAGAAATCCAATGATATTACCTATTATTATGGATATATAAACAAATAAGTAAATAAAATTGGGTCGGCTAAAATCGACCCAATTTTTAGTGCCAATATTTAATATAATTCAATAGAATTGTTATTGTAAATATAAAAAAAATTTGTTATAATATGCAAGAAAATAAAAAGAAAATTAAGGAGAAGAAAATGAATTATAAAGATTTAGCAGATTTAATATTTCCAAATGCGAAAGAAATAAAATATTATGAGGAAAAGTACCCAGAAAGAGATTTAAAAGAGCGGAGCAGTTGTTTCAAGATTTGCACCAAGTCCAACAGGATTCGTACATATTGGTGGGATTTATCAAAGCCTAATTGCAAGAAAGCTTTCAAGCCAAACACGGTGGAGTATTTTTTTTAAGAATAGAAGATACAGACCAAAAAAGAGAAGTTGAAAATGCAGTTACAGGAATAATAGAATCTTTAAAAGATTATGATATAGAATTTGACGAAGGTATGGTATCAGAAGATGAAGAAAAAGGGAATTACGGACCATATAAACAAAGTCAAAGAAAAGAAATATATGAAGCTTATGCTAAATATTTAATAGAGCAGGGAAAGGCATATCCATGTTTTTGTTCTCCAGAAGAAGTAGAAGAGATAAGAGCAAAACAAGAAGCGGCTAAAATAAGACCAGGCTATTATGGTGTATGGGCAAAATATAGAAACTTTCCAATAGAAGAATCTATACAAAAAATAAAAAATGGAGAAAGCTATATAATAAGATTTAAATCACCAGGTAGAGAAGATAGAAAAATTAAGCATAAAGATAAAATAAAAGGAAATGTAGAATTTCCAGAAAATGACCAAGATATAGTAATAATAAAAGCAGATGGACTACCAACATACCATTTTGCACATGTTGTTGACGACCATTTAATGAGAACAAATTTAGTAATTCGTGGAGACGAATGGTTATCATCTGTTCCACTTCATTTACAATTATTTCAAGAGATGGGATTTAAAGCTCCTAAATATGCACATATTGCACCAGTTATGAAAAATGATAATGGAAATAAACGTAAATTAAGTAAAAGAAAAGATGCAGAAGCTGCTGTAAGTTATTATACTAAACTAGGAATTCCAAAAGAAGCGGTAAAAGAATACTTACTTAATATTGCAAACTCAAGTTTTGAAAACTGGAGAAGAGCAAATAAAGAAAAAGACATAAGTGAATTTGAATTACAACTAAATAAAATGAGTGTAAGTGGAGCTCTTTTTGATATGGTAAAACTTTTAGATGTATCTAAAATTGTTATATCTGGTTTTACAGCAGAAAAAGTATATGAAGAAAGCATAAAATGGGCTAAAAAATATGATAAAGAGCTAGAAAAATTAATGCAAGATAAAGAATATACTTTAAAAGTGTTAGGAATAGAAAGAGGAAACAAAAAGCCAAGAAAAGATATAGCAAAATGGGAAGATGTAAAGTATGAAATAGAGTATATGTATGATGAAGTTTTCTTTTCTAAAAAGCAAGAATATGATTGGCAGGTAATAAATGACAAAGAAAAAATAAAAGAAATACTACAAGAATATTTAAATGTATATAATGAAAAACATGAAAAACAAGAATGGTTTGATACTATAAAAGAACTTGCAGGAAAATTAGGATATGCAAAAGAAGTAAAAGAATATAAAGAAAATCCAAATAATTATCCAGGACATGTAGGAGATGTAAGTACAGTATTAAGAATAGCTTTAACAGGAAGAACAAACACACCAGATATGTATGAAATAATGCAAATATTAGGAAAAGAAAAAATGGCTAAAAGATTTAATCTAATTTTAAATTAATATTGAAAATGTAGTGGCAGGCTTTATTCCTGCCCATTTAAACATATAACAAAAGGAGAAGATTATATGGAAAAAGAATTTGGTTTGGTTTTAGCAGGTGGAGGTACAAAAGGAGCATATGAAGTAGGAGTATGGAAAGCTTTGCAAGAATTAAAAATAAATATAAAAGCAATAACTGGAGCATCTATTGGAGCATTAAATGCAGCATTAATTTTACAAAATGATTTTGAAAAAATGGTAGATTTATATAAAAATATTGAAATAGGTAATATTCTTACACTTAAAAGAGAAATAGATACAAATAAAAATATATTCAATATAAAAAATTTAGGAAAGCTTGCTGCAGAGTATATTGAAAATGGTGGATTAGAAAATAATGCATTAAGAGAAACTATAAATAAATATGTAGATATTGAAAAAATATATAGTTCTCCAATAGATTTTGGATTAGTTACATATTCTAAAAATGGAGAATCTAAGCAATTACTAAAAAAAGATATTCCTAAAGATAAAATGGTAGAATATCTACTTGCAACAGCTTGCTTTCCTATATTTAAAGCACAAAAAATTGATGATATAAATTACTATGATGGTGGTTTATGTGATAATATTCCTATAAATTTGCTTATAAAAAATAATTATAAAAATATAATTGTAGTTGATGTAACGGGTATAGGTTTTAAAAGAAAAAATATAGATAAAAATGTTTATATAAAAATGATTAGAAGCGACGAAGATTTAGGAGGTAGTTTTGAGTTTAATCATGAAAGAATAGAAAAGAATATGAAATTAGGCTATTTAGATACCTTAAAAGCTTTTAATAGTGTGCAGGGACATATATATTATTTTAAGTCTAGTGAGTTTAATATATTTTTAGAAAACTTTAATTTAAAGACGATATATGGATTAGAAAATGCTGCAAAAATTTATGGAGTAGATAAATACAAAGTTTATACCTATGAAGAATTTATAAAAACATTATTAAAAAGGCATAATGAAGCTGAACAAAGATATAATAAAATTAAAGAAAAAATAGAAACTAAGAAAATAATGAAATATTATAAAGAAATTACTGAAATGATAGATAAGGGTTTAGGAATTTGTTTACTAATGAGCTTAATATTAGAACAACCATCTATTAGAAATTCAAAAATGATAAATAAATCATTTTCAAAATACTTAGAAGCAGCAGAAGCTATGATAGAACTAACAAATTATTTTGAAACATAATATGTAAACTATTTACATATGCCATAAATTATGATATAATACATACGATGCTTAGTAAAAAATATTTCTTTTTTTAATAAGGAGGAAAAAATATGAGTGTAATAGTATGTAATGGTTATCGGATTGAAGTAAGCAAAGAATTTGACTGTTTGCTAGAGTTAGCCAAATATGACAATGGTAAGAGAACTGTAGTAACTGAAATACCTGTAAATGATGAAAGATTATTAGAGGTTGTTCTTAATAAATATGCAGGCAGTTGTGATATTTCAGGGGAGGCATTTGAGCTTATAAAAAATGAAATAAGGGTGTCCTAATAGGGCACCCTTTAAAAATATATTTATAACAAAACTAACAATTCTTTCATAATATAGTATAAAGCTATAAAAGGGAGGAATTTTTAATGGCAAGAATACTTATATTTAACAATGATTTAGATAGAATGGAAACATATGTAAGAGGTGAAAACGAAGCAATGCCTTATAATACAAATGGAACCTTAAGAGTAAGGGAATTTAGAGGTTCTAGTAAAAGTAACATATTATGGACAACAAAAAGATGTATGCAAAGTTGGAATAGCCAAAGATATATTTATGGAAGACCAATTTTTGTAGGATTTGCATTTAAAAGACCATATGAACGGTGGTCATGGAAACCAAAGTCAACATTATGCTGGAGTTGCATTTGATGTTGGTCAAAATTTAAGTAGCTCAGGAAGAAGAACATTATGGAATAGTGCTAATAGTTCTGGAGTGTGGTCATATGTAGAACCAATTAATTTAACACCTTCGTGGGTACATTTTGATAAAAGATTTGGAAGGCCAGCCTGCAGTACAGGAGGATTTCCAACATTAAGAAGAGGTAGTATAAGTAATTATGTATGTATTGCACAAGATGATTTAAATACTTTAGGATTTAGAACAAATGGATTAGATGGAATATTTGGTTCTGCAACAGAAAATGCAGTTAGAAGTTATCAAAGGTCTAGAGGTTTATCTGCAGATGGAATTATTGGTTGCAATACTTGGCGTTCATTACAAGAAGCGGTTGTAGGAACAGGTGCAACTAATACAACAATAAATTAAGTTAGATATAGTTAAATAATATGAAAGATAGAAATTTATAACAAAAAATAACTCTTATATTAATTAAGAGTTATTTTTTTCTAATATTTTTTTAATTTCTTCATTTCCCTTAATAGATTCATCCAAAAATTCTAAACAAGACTTATCTTTTTCAAGTACAAGCTTAGCAATTTCTATATCGCTTCTAAGTCTTTTACTTGCATATTTTATAATAATAGGTTTATTTGTAACAGCAGTTATTACAACATCTTTATCATCACGCATGGTTTTATTTGCAAAATATAAAATTTGGCCAGAAACCTTAAGTCCAGCAATTAAAAGCTCTTTATCATTTAATAAATTATCTTTAATATAGCAATATGTCCAACCAACTTTAGAAATAGATTCAAAAACAACTTCTCTATCTGATTTTAATCTATCACTTGCAAATTCTAGTGCTTCGGGATTATTTTTTATAGCTTCCATAACAATTTCTTTATCATCTTTAAATTTTTCATCTGCATAGTCTAATAAACTACCGTTGAATTTGTACAGCGGCTAAAACATAATCTCTATTAGTAGAATTTTGTTTCATATCTGTAACTTCTTTTGGCTCTGGCATAAAATCAACCTCCATAAAAAATAAACATATCAAAGAAAATTATAAAATATAAATGATGGAAATGTCAAATGTTTAAAGGCAAGATGTAAATTCTGTTTTAAAAGAAATATTAAGTAAATTTGGCACATTTGCAAAACAAAAATACATATGATACAATAGCAAATATTTTAGGGAAGGATTGGTTGCAATGGAAGAAACAATAGCTATAATGTTAGCAGCTGGAAAAGGCACTAGAATGAAATCAAATAAATCAAAATTAGTACATAAAATATATGGAAAAGAATTAGTAAAAAGAGCAGTAGAAATAACAAAAAAAGCAGGAATAGATGAAGTAATTGCTGTTGTTGGATATTTAAAAGAGCAAGTGCAAGATGTATTAGGAGATAGCGTAAAATATGCTGTACAAGAAGAAATGCTAGGGACAGGTCATGCAGTAATGCAAGCTACAAAATATTTAAAAGGAAAAAAAGGTAAGGTATTAGTATTAAATGGAGATGTTCCTATTTTAAGACCAGAAACAATAGAAAGACTAATAAATAAATCTACAGAAAATAAAGAGTGTGCAACTTTACTTACAGCTATTTATGATAATCCAACAGGATATGGTAGAATTTTAAGAGACGAAGGCGGAAATGTAAAAGAAATAGTAGAAGAAAAAGATGCTTCAGAAGAAGAAAAGAAAATACAAGAAATTAATGCAGGAGTATATTGTTTTGATATACAAGAATTGTTAAATGCCTTAAAGGAATTAACACCAAATAATGCACAAGGAGAGTACTATTTAACAGATATTATAAAAATAATGAATGACAAAGGTTTAAGAACAGGAGCTATTACTGTAAAAGATAATACAGAAATTTTAGGTGTAAATGATAGAATGCAATTAGAAACAGTAACAAAAATTTTACAAAAAAGAATAAATCTAGAATATATGAAAAATGGTGTAACAATAGAAGATATAGAAAATACTTATATATATGATGATGTACAAATAGGAATAGATACAGTAATACATCCAAATACTACAATAAAATCTGATGTAGTAATTGGAAATGATTGCGAAATTGGTCCAAATAGTTATATAAGAGAAGGCACAAGACTTGCAGATAATGTAAAAATAGGAAGTTTTGTTGAAATAAAAAAATCAGTAATTGGAAGAGGTACAAAAGTGCCACATTTATCTTATATGGGAGACTGTGAAATAGGAGAAAATACAAATATAGGTTGTGGAACAATAACATGCAATTACGATGGAGTAAACAAACATAAAACAAAAATAGGTGATAATTGTTTTGTAGGTTCTAACGTTAATTTTGTAGCACCAGTAACAATACAAAACAATGTAACCATTGCAGCAGGTTCAACAATAACAGAAGATGTAAATAAAAACTCATTAGCAATAGCAAGACAAAGACAAATAAATAAAGAAAATTATAGAAAATAAAAATAAATTTTTAGAATAAAATAAACTCTTTAATCAAAAAATAATTTTAAAACAATAAAATATTTTTTGATTAAGGAGGATTTTTTTATGTATAATTTTAGAACAGATTTAGCAGATGAAAGGAGAGACTTGTACAAAAAAGCAAATAAACTAGATGATAGCATAGATGGTATAGATGTAGAAAACAAACAAATAAATGAAAATATAAAAATAACAAAAGTTAAAGTAACAAATGAAAATGGCTCAGTAGCAATAGGAAAACCAATAGGAAATTATATAACAGTAGATATAAAAAACATAAAAATAGTAGATGAAAGTGAAATAGAAAAATCTGCTGAAGTTGTATCAAATGAACTAAAAGAATTAATAGGAGCACATGTACAATCTAAGGAAGATATATTAGTAGTAGGGTTAGGAAATATATATGTAACACCAGATGCATTAGGACCAAAAGTTGTAAATGATATAGAAGTTACTAGACACATAATAAAATATTTACCACAATATATAGACGAAAATGCAAGACCTGTAAGTGCAATATCACCAGGAGTTTTAGGAACAACAGGAATAGAAACAGTTGAAATAGTAGAAGGTATAGTAGAAAAAACACATCCAAAACTTATAATTGTAATAGATAGTTTAGCTTCAAGAAGTGTAGAAAGAATAAGCAAAACTATACAAATAGCAGATACAGGAATAGTCCCAGGAGCTGGAGTTGGAAATACAAGAAAAGAAATAAGCGAAAAATCCTTAGGTATACCAGTAATAGCACTAGGAATACCAACAGTTGTAGAAAGTGCAGTATTAGTAAATGACTGTTTAGATTTATTTATAGAAAAACTTCAAGATGAAGCAAAATCTAATGATTATTTAAATAAATTAAAAGAACAAGATAATTATGAAGAAATAAAAGAAGCTTTGTTGCCAAAGGAGTATAACATGATAGTAACACCAAAGGAAATAGATGACTTAATAGAAAATATGAGTAAAATAGTAGCAAGCCGGAATAAATATGGCTGTATAAATAAAATGAATCGTTATTTAACGATTCATTTTATTTAGCATTTTATACTTAGTACAAAGTGAGCAATGTTTACAAACTGAAATTCTATTTTCAAATATTAGTTTTAAAGTTTGAATAAACTCATCTTCTTCATCTAATATATGCAAATAAAGCTTTTTAGGAAGTAAGCTAAGAAGAGCATTTAAGCAAAAGTCATTTACAGAAAATGAAATATCTGATAAATATTTAGCATTCAAAAAGAAATCTTTTGTATGAATTACATCATAATTTTCATTTAATAATGTACTTTCTTTGTTTTGATATAATAAGTGTAAAGTATTAGAATTATTTGGTTTTGAATTAATATAAATTTTAAGCAAATTTATAAATTCATTATATTCTCTTTCTATTAAAAAGTTATTTACACAAGAGTCAACTGTATATTCTAAAATTTTTATATATGACTGTAGACGAAATTGTACAAATCCATCTAAAATGAATGATTTATTTTCATCTATATATTTTAAAAGTGCAACATATATATTTTCTCTACGAGTTAGGTTTTCAATATTTTTATTGTCATTTAAGAAAGATAGACAATTTTTTAAAATAATATTTTGTTCAATTTTACTAAAATAAAAATAGTTTAATGTAATTAGTTTTTTTAATTCTTTATCTTCATAAAATTTAATAATGCACTCTGTTAAAATTTCACAAAAACAATCGTAAAATTCTGTATAGCTTTTTGACTTATAATGCAAAATAGTATTATTATAAGTTGTAAAAAATTTGCTAGAAACATACAAATTAGGTAAATTGCAAGATTTAAATTTTTTTAGTAGATATTTATTTATTTCTTCGTTATTGCATTTTATGCAAAAAGATTTCATAGCAAAAAAACTCCCTTCAAATATATGTATAGTATCTACTAAAAGATTTTTCTTATACATATAATATGAAGGAAATATAGTGTTTGAAACTTGTTTAAATGTAAAATTTAAAACTGGCATATTTTTAAGGTTTATAGTGTTACATGTTAAAATATGTAGCACTTAGCTAATAAATATAAGACCCCAGTAGGTAGTCTGGGGTTATTAATAATAAATCATATAATTTATTTCTTCAAATATTTTGTCTTTTTTTTCTATGTCTTTTAAAAATTCTAGGTCAATACTATTTTTCTTTATTTGATAGTAAAGTTTTGTAAATCTTCCTATATGTTCTTTTATTCTTTTATGTGCGTATTCTACCATTGTTCCATTTGTAATTATAAAAAGCCAGTCACTGCTTTGTGCTAAAAGTAATTCTCTTGCACATTGGTTTAATGCTCTTTTTAAGGTTCCTTTACTATTTGGAAATTCATTAGCTAGCTCTACCATTCTATCTCCTGCAGTATGTAAGTGTTTATGAGCATAGTCATTTGTTGGATTAAGCCAAACTTTGTTATAACCATTTGCACCCCAACTAGAACGACAAGGAGTAGAAATTTGCATTTCTGGGTATTTATCTATATATTCGCTAGGTGTAATTAATTTAAAATCGCATTTATCATAATATATTTTTTTAAATAAAGTATAAAGCCAATCTGGCCCTTCATACCACCAATGACCATAAAGTTCTGCATCATATGGGCAAAGTATAATAGGGGGATTGTCCATATGTTTAGCAAGTCTATTTATTTGGCTATTTCTACAATCAAAAAAATGACCTGTTTGTTTATTAATAGAATCTTGTGCCCACTGTAAATTATAGTAATCTTTATTTTCTGTATTTCCGGTAATTCTGTAATATTTTATTCCAGTATTAACTCGAGCTCCATTATGTGCAATGTATGGTTTTATATATTCGTAATCTGTATCATATCCAATATCTCTGTAAAATTCTCTATAATTATAATCTCCAGGGTAACCATTAATAGAGCTCCACACTTGCCTTGAAGATTCAGCATCTCTTCCAAATGCAATTATTCCTTCTGGTGAAACAATTGGAGCATTAGTTCCGTAAATAGGGGTTGGATCTGCATACAAAATTCCATGTGTTTCTGTAATTACATATTCTATTCCAAATTCTTTTAAATATTTATCTGCTTCTGGAACATATCCACATTCAGGAAGCCAAATACCTCTTGGTTTCTTTCCAAAATATTTTTCATAAGTTTCAACTCCAACAGCAATTTGAGCTTTAATAGTTTTTTCATTTACATATAAAATAGGAAAATAACCATGAGTAGCACCACAGGTAATAATTTCTAAAACGCCTATATCTTGAAAATATTTAAAAGCTTCAATTAAATTTTTGTTATAAACATCTTTAAATATATGTAAATCGTTTGTATATCTATTTAGGTAATATTTTGAAAGTTTATTTAAATTTTCATCATAAACAGTTCTTTTTACTTCTTTTTTTGCAAGTTCAATATGTTGTTTTAAATAGTTTATATATTTTTTTTGTAAAGTTTTGTTATCAAACATATTTAAAAGAGGAGGAGTAAGGCTCATAGTAATTCTAAAGTCTATTTTTTCTTCTACTAATTTTTTAAAATTTGTAAGTAAAGGAATATATGTTTCAGAAATAGCTTCGAAAAGCCATTGCTCTTCTAAATAATCATCACTTTCTGGATGATGAACAAAAGGCAAATGTGCATGTAAAACAAAACTAACATAACCTTTAGGGTCGTTATTCATAAATTTTTATCTCCTTTGTTTATATAAAATTAAGGGCAAGGGTGAAACCTGTAAATAGCTCAATCCTGACCCATTAATTATTTTAAAATTTATTTAAAAGTTGATGTTGGGTTTCCAGAAGTTGGATTAGAAATATTTTCTAAATTTTTTAATTCTTCTTTAGTATAAAGTATTTTATATAAAGATTCTATATTATACATTTTTTTAGAAATATCTACATTTTTAATTTTGTTTGTTTTTATATTTTTTAATTGTACGGTAGATAAGTTTTGCTCAAACAAAATATGGTCATTTGGTGTTTCTATATTATTTGAATTAGAAATATATATATATTGTGGTTCTTCGTTTTGTTTATATAATTTTCTATCTAGTTCAATTTCGTATTCACATTTACTATCATTAACATTAAAATACCAACAATTTGCAAAGTCATTAATTTCTATTTCAAAAGTATAATCCATTGTTTTATTATGAACTTTTAAAACAGGTACAGTTGTTTCAAAAAAATTGTCTCCATATTTTTGCTTAAAAATTGTTTTATCATCTTCAGAAATTTCCCAATAAACAAATAATGTTTCAGGTGTTTGTGCTAAAAGTTTTACAACAGTTTTATTATAATTAAAAGGTAAATCATAATATTCTGTTAAAAATTCATTTTTCTTTTTTTGTGTTTTTTTATTAGTTTTTGCTGTTGTTTCTTTTTTTGTATCTAATTTTTTAGTAGATGTTTTTTTTGCTTTTACAGCTGTTTTTTCTTTACTTTTAGATACTTTATTTACAGATGCTTTTTCTTTTTCTTTAGAGGTTTTATTTTTAGATGTAGGTTTTTTTACTTTTTTTATATCTTTTTCTTTAATTAAATTTTCTTTTTCTTTTGTTTTTCTTGGCATTAAATTTCCTCCTTAGTAAACCGGTCACAATATTTTACAATATAGTATATTAAAATTTAAATTAATTCAAGAGGAAATAAAAATTTTATATATTAAAGAGACAAATTATGTATAAATTATGATGTGATGTCAAAAAAAATAAATAGAAAATAATACTTGAAAAGTATTCTTTTTTGGTATAGAATGATTTTGGTCAAGAGTGGCTATAATATTAATAATTTACAAAAGATGTTAAAAACATCGAGATAGGAGGAAATTTTATGGCAGTAAAAGTTGCTATTAACGGATTTGGACGTATTGGACGTTTAGCTTTTAGACAAATGTTTGGAGCAGAAGGATATGAAATTGTTGCAATAAACGATTTAACAAGTCCAGAAATGCTTGCTCATTTATTAAAATACGATTCAGCACAAAAAAGATATGAAAAGGCAGATACAGTAGTTGCAGGAGAAAACTCAATTACAGTAGATGGAAAAACAATAAAAATATATGCGGAAAAAGATGCAAAAGATTTACCTTGGGGAGAAATAGGAGTAGATGTTGTATTAGAATGTACAGGTTTTTATACAAATAAAGAAAAAGCTTGGGCACATATAGATGCAGGAGCTAAAAAAGTTGTTATTTCTGCACCAGCAGGAAAAGATTTAAAAACAGTTGTATTTGGAGTAAACGAAAATATTTTAACAGCAGAAGATAAAGTGATTTCAGCAGCATCTTGTACAACAAACTGTTTAGCACCAATGGCAAAGGCATTAAATGATTATGCTCCAATTCAATCTGGAATAATGACAACAGTTCATGCTTATACAGGAGACCAAATGTTATTAGATGGTCCACATAGAAAGGGAAATTTAAGAAGAGCAAGAGCTGCAGCTGTTAATATTGTTCCAAATTCAACAGGAGCTGCAAAAGCAATAGGATTAGTAATTCCAGAATTAAATGGGAAATTAATAGGATCAGCACAAAGAGTTCCAGTTCCAACAGGGTCTACTACAATATTAGTAGCAGTTGTAAAAGGAAATGATATAACTGCAGAAGGTATAAATGCATCAATGAAATCTAAAGCAAATGAGTCTTTTGGTTATACAGAAGAAGAATTAGTTTCATCAGATGTAATAGGAATGAAATATGGTTCATTATTTGATGCAACACAAACAATGGTAACACAAATAGAAGATGGTTTATATCAAGTTCAAGTTGTAGCTTGGTATGATAACGAAAACTCATATACAAGCCAAATGGTAAGAACAATAAAATATTTTGCTGAAATATAAAAAAAGGAGAATAAAAAAATGAATAAAAAAACTATAAAAGATATTGATTTAAAAAATAAAAAAGTATTTTTAAGATGTGATTTTAATGTACCAATGGACGAAAACAAAAATATAACAGACAAAACAAGAATAATTGCAGCTTTGCCTACAATTAAGTATTTATTAGAAAATAATTGTAGTGTAATTCTTTGCTCACATTTAGGAAGACCAAAAGGTGAATTTAATCCAGATTTTTCACTAGAGCCAGTTGCAAAAGAATTATCTAAGCAATTAGGAAAAGATGTTATAATGGCAAAAGATGTTATAGGAGAAGATGCAAAACAAAAAGCAAAAGAATTAAAAAATGGAGAAGTAATGCTTTTAGAAAATGTAAGATTCCACAAAGAAGAAACAGATAATGACGAAGCATTTAGCAAAGAATTGGCATCTATGGGAGAAATATATGTTAATGATGCTTTTGGTGCTGCTCATAGAGCACATTCTTCTACAGAAGGAATTGCAAAATTCTTACCAGCAGTAGCAGGATTTTTAATAGAAAAAGAATTAAAAGTATTAGGAGATGCAATAGAAAATGCAGAAAGACCATTTGTTGCAATTTTAGGAGGGGCAAAAGTTTCAGATAAAATAGGTGTTGTAGATACTCTATTAGACAAAGTAGATGTTTTAATGATAGGTGGAGGAATGGCATATACATTCTTTAAAGCACAAGGATATAGTGTAGGAAATTCACTTTGTGAACCAGATAAGGTAGATTTAGCGTTAGCAGCTATGGCAAAAGCTAAAGAAAAAGGTGTTAAATTTATTTTACCAGTTGATACAAAAGTAGGAAAAGAATTTAAACCAGATACAGAAAGTAAAACTGTAGCTTGGACAGATATTCCAGATGATTGGGAAGGCTTTGACATAGGAGAAAAAACAATAAAAATGTTTATAGAAAATCTACAAGGAGCAAAAACAGTAATTTGGAATGGACCTGTTGGACTTTCTGAATTTGACCAATTTGCAATAGGAACAAATTCTATAGCAAAAGCACTTTCAGAATTAGAAGATGCGACAACAATAATAGGTGGTGGAGATTCTGCAGCAGCTGTTGCAAAATTTGGACTATCAGATAAAATGTCACACATATCAACAGGAGGAGGAGCTTCATTAGAGTTTATACAAGGTAAAAAATTACCTGGAATAGAATGCTTGCTAGATAAATAATTAATAACAATTTAGTAATAAAAATTATTAAGTTATGGGGGTCGGTCTTGACCGACCCGATAACTTTTTAAAAAATTAATTTATATAAATTAATTTTTTAAAGAGCTATGTAAAAAAAAGAAAGAGTGAGGAAATTATGAAAAAAAAGGTAATAGCAGGTAATTGGAAAATGAATATGCTTCCTAATGAAGCTATGAAATTTATAGACGAATTAGCACCAATTGCAAAAAACACAGAAGATGAAATTATTCTTTGTGTTCCATATACAGACTTATTTTATAGTTTACTTGCAGCACAAAAAACAAATATAAAAATAGGTGCACAAAATGTGCATTATGAAGAAAAAGGTGCATATACTGGAGAAGTATCTTGCCAAATGTTAAAGTGCATAAATGTTGAATATGTCATAATAGGCCATTCCGAAAGAAGACTTATGTTTAATGAAACAGATGAAACTGTTAATAAAAAAATAAAGGCAGCATTAAAAACTGGATTAAAACCAATTGTATGTGTTGGAGAAACATTAGAGCAAAAAGAAAATGGAAAAACAAAGGAAATTATAACAACACAAACAAAAATTGCGCTAGAAGGATTAACAAATAGTCAAGTTGAAAATATAATAATTGCCTATGAACCAATTTGGGCAATTGGTACAGGAAAGACTGCAACAGCAGAGGATGCAAATAATAGTATAATAGAAATTCGACAAGAAATTGCAAAAATGTATGGACAAGAAACGGCCACAAGGGTTATAATACAGTATGGCGGAAGCGTAAAACCAAAAAATGTAAAAGAACTGTTTAGTATGTCTGATATAGATGGAGCATTAGTTGGTGGTGCAAGCCTAAATGTAGAAGATTTTGCACAAATAATAAATTATGAAAATTAGAAGTTAAAAGTTATAAGTTAGAGATTAAAAATTAATGCTGTAATTAACTAAATTATATAAAAATTAACCTCCAACATTTAACATCTAACTTCAATAACAGAAAGGAAATAACAATGAAAAACAAATTAACAATGCTAATGATATTAGATGGTTTTGGAATTAACGAAGAAAAAGAAGGCAATGCAATTAAACTTGCTAAAACTCCTAATATAGATAAACTAATGAAAACATGCCCAGTAACGAAAATTCATACAAGTGGTTTAGATGTTGGGTTGCCAGATGGACAAATGGGAAATTCTGAAGTAGGACATACAAATATAGGTGCAGGAAGAATTGTTTATCAAGAATTAACAAGAATAACAAAATCTATTGAAGATGGGGACTTTTTTAGCATTCCAGAATTAGTAGCAGCAATAGATAATTGCAAAAAAAATAATTCTAACCTTCATATATTAGGATTGTTATCAGATGGCGGAGTTCATAGCCATATGAGACATTTATTTGCACTACTAGAATTAGCAAAAAGAAAAGACTTCGAAAATGTATATATTCATTGTTTTTTAGATGGAAGAGATACACCACCAGCATCTGCTGAAAATTATATATTAAAATTAGAAGAAGTAATAAAAGAAAAAGGCGTAGGAAAAATAGCTACAATATCTGGTAGATTTTATAGTATGGACAGAGATAAGCGCTGGAATAGAATAAAAAAAGCATACGATGCAATGGTATTTGGAACTGGAATAAAGGCAACAAGTAGCATTTCGGCAATAGAAGAATCTTATCAAAAAGAGATTTTTGACGAATTTGTTGAGCCAACAGTTATAATGAGTGGAGATGAACCAATTGCTACAATAAATAATAATGACTCTGTAATATTCTTTAATTTTAGACCAGATAGAGCAAGAGAAATTACAAGAACATTGGTAGATAAAGATTTTAACGAATTTGAAACAAAAAAATTAAATCTATATTATGTTTGTTTTACTCAATATGATGAAACAATGCCAAATGTAGAAATTGCTTTCAAACCTACAAAATTAATAAATACTTATGGAGAATATGTTAGTAAAAATGGATTACGACAACTAAGAATTGCAGAAACAGAAAAATATGCACATGTTACATTTTTCTTTAATGGTGGAGAAGAAAAACAATATGAAGGAGAAGATAGAATTTTAGTACCATCTCCAAAAGTAGAAACATACGATATGAAGCCAGAGATGAGTGCATATGAAGTTACAGATAAAGTTTTAGAAGCTATCAACTCTAAAAAATATGATACTATTATCTTAAATTATGCAAATTCAGATATGGTAGGTCATACAGGAAGTTTAGAAGCAGCAATAAAAGCTGTGGAAGCAGTAGATGAATGTGTAGGAAAAGTTGTAGAAGCAGTAACTAAACAAGATGGTGTATTAATAATAACTGCAGATCATGGAAATTCAGAGCAAATGATAGATTATAAAACAGGAGAACCACATACTGCACATACAACAAATCCCGTACCTTTAATTTTAGTTGGAAAAGATAATATAAAATTAAAAGAAGGGAAATTAGCAGATTTAGCCCCAACTATGTTAGATATAATGAATTTACCAAAACCAGAGGAAATGACAGGAGAAAGTTTAATTATTAAGGGTTAAAAGATTAAAAGTAGAATAATAGATGTTAAAATATAGAAGTTAGCAAAAAATAAAATACTTAAATTAATGTTTTTAATTTGTAATTTGCTAACTTTTAGCTTTGAAAAAGCAAGGAGGATGTAATTTTTGGAAACATCTTTAACTATGAAAAAAATTTATATGGATATTCAAGAAAAACTCTATTATATGATTCCGGAAAAATGGGATTCTATATATTTGTATGCATCTATATTTGAAGGAATTAATAATATAGAAACAGGGGAAATGTTTTTTTATTATTTCCCTAAAGGATTATTAAGAAAAGAGCCTATAAATGTTTATGAAATTCCAAATAAATTTAATTTAGATGAAAGAGATTATATAAAATTAGTCGATAGCCTTTATAAAAAAATAAAAAAATTAAGAGAAGAATTTATAAGGGTAAATAAAAAAACATGGACTAATTTAACAATATCAATACACAATTATAAATTTATGGTTGAATATGACTATGAAGATTTAAAGGCTAGTGAATTTAATAGCTATGAAAGGCATATAATTTGGAGATATGTTTATTTAAAGACAGGATTGAATACCTATAATAAAAAAGAACGAAATATTATTAATTCTTATATAGAAAAATGCAAATATTCTGGAAAAGTAATAGACAGATATATTGAAGGAATATATAGAAATAGAATTCATAATGTTATAAACTATAACAGAGAAAAACAAGATGAAGTAAATTATGCACAAAACAGCAAAATTGAAGAGCTAAATAAAAAACAAAGAATATTGCAGGGAAATTTGCCAAGTGAAAATGATAAACAAAAGTCAAATACAAATATAAATCAAATATTAAGATATTAGTTTTACTAGAAAATCTAGTATTGAAATAAAAAATATAACTTTGAAAGGAGCAAATAAATATGATTTATTCAAAAGAATTAGAAGGAATGTGCGTAGTAAAAAAAGGTGTAGACCATGGACCAGCGCCAATTCCAGAAGAAGGTAAATGGGTAAAAGCAAAAGAAATAAAAGATATTTCAGGATTAACACATGGAATAGGATGGTGTGCACCACAACAAGGAGCATGCAAATTAACATTAAATGTGAAAGAAGGAATAATTCAAGAAGCATTAGTTGAAACAATAGGCTGTTCAGGAATGACACATTCAGCTGCTATGGCTGGAGAAATACTAGTAGGAAAAACAATATTAGAAGCATTAAATACAGATTTAGTATGTGATGCAATAAATACTGCTATGAGAGAATTATTTTTACAAATAGTATATGGAAGAACACAAACTGCATTTTCAGAAGGAGGACTTCCAGTAGGAGCAGGATTAGAAGATTTAGGTAAAGGACATACAAGTCAAGTTGGAACAATATATTCAAGTAAATTAAAAGGACCAAGATATTTAAATTTAGCAGAAGGATACATAGTAGAAATAGGACTAAATGAAAACGACGAGATAATTGGTTATAAATATGTTCATTTAGGTAAAATGATGGATAATATTAAAAAAGGAATTGCTCCAGAAGAAGCAATAGAAAAGGCTTCTGGTACATATGGAAGATTTGATGAGGCTGTTAAAAAAATTGACCCACGTGAAAATTAATTTTGATTTCTATGTAAGTATGACTTAAAAAATTTAAAGAGAAAAAATTATGATTTTGAAAGGTAAAAAAATATGAAAATATATTTTTCAGGTTCCATATATGGAGGTAGACAAAAATTAAATACATATAAAATATTAATAAAAGATTTACAAAAGTTTGGAGAAGTGCTAAATCCAGAAGTAGCAGATGATACAATTTTAGAAGATGAACAAAGAGGTTCAGATGAAATGATTTTTAAAAATTTAGAAAAAGAAATGAATGAAGCAGATTTAATTTTTGGAGAATTTACAATACCTTCATTAGGAGTAGGTTATGAAATTGGCTATGCAGATAGTCATAACAAAAAAATAATTGGAATATACGATAAAACAATAGCACCAAAAATATCAACTATGTTTAGAGGTAATGCAAGATTAAAAATTATACCATATACAAATATAGAAGAAATTATAAATAATTTAGAAAATATTTTAAAGGAGGAGTAATAAATGGCAGTAACATTTGAAAGTTATGAAAGAAGAATAAATCAAATAAAACCAGTAATGGAAAAGTATGGAATAAAAGATTTAGAAGATGCTTTGCAAATATGTAAAGATAAAGGTTTTAACCCATACGACATAGTAAAAGAAATACAACCAATATGTTTTGAAAATGCATGTTGGGCATATACACTAGGAGCTGCAATAGCAATAAAAAAAGGATGTACAAAAGCAGCTGACGCAGCAAAAGCAATAGGAGAAGGATTGCAAGCATTTTGCATACCAGGATCTGTTGCAGATGACAGAAAAGTAGGATTAGGACATGGAAATTTAGCTTCAATGCTACTTTCAGAAGATACAAAATGTTTTGCATTTTTAGCAGGTCATGAAAGCTTTGCTGCAGCAGAAGGAGCAATAGGAATTGCAAAATCTGCAAATAAAGTTAGAAGTAATCCACTAAGAGTAATCTTAAATGGACTTGGTAAAGATGCTGCACAAGTTATTTCAAGAATAAATGGATTTACATATGTAAAAACAGAATTTGATTTCTTTACAGGAAAAGTAAAAGTTATAGAAGAAATACCATATTCAAAAGGAGAAAGAGCAAAAGTAAGATGCTATGGAGCAAATGATGTTAGAGAAGGTGTTGCAATAATGTGGATGGAAGATGTTGATGTATCTATAACAGGAAACTCAACAAATCCAACAAGATTCCAACATCCAGTAGCAGGTACATACAAAAAAGAAAGAATAGAAAATGGAAAAAAATACTTCTCAGTAGCATCTGGTGGAGGAACAGGAAGAACACTTCACCCAGATAATATGGCAGCAGGACCAGCATCATATGGAATGACAGATACAATGGGAAGAATGCACTCAGATGCACAGTTCGCAGGTTCATCTTCAGTACCAGCACACGTAGAAATGATGGGATTAATTGGAATGCGGAAACAACCCAATGGTAGGAGCATCTGTAGCAGTAGCAGTTGCTGTAGAAGAAGCAATGAAATAAATATTACTTTAAACGTTTTTAGGACGCAGTCCATAGCGTCCTAAAAACAATATAATTAATATATTGGGGTGTAGCCAAGCGGTAAGGCAGATGGCTCTGACCCATCGATGCGTAGGTTCGAATCCTACCACCCCAGCCAGTATAAATGTTTTTATATAATGTTATAGCTTATTTAAATTAAAAAATAAAATAAAAAAAGGAAACAATTTATCGTTTCCTTTTTTTATACCATTAGTCAAAATATGTTCTTTTTAAAAATTTTTTCGTAAATAGAAAGAATAGCAATTATTACAAGTCCAGTTACGATAACGAATAATGTTGCTATTAAAAAGCAAGCAAATATCGATTCAACGATTTGCTTATTTCGTTTCATTACAAGCTCATTATTTTGCAGTTTAGCAGTAACTTTACCTCGAAGAAGTCCGTCAGCATACCTAACTTTTATACTAGTTGAAGTCATATCAACAGAAAAACCTTCTGGTATAGTTCCTTTTTTAGTATAAACATTATATGCTACTTTTTCGCATGTTTCAAACTGTTTATCATTTAACGGCTTTAGTATCATGTTCCATGAAACAAGATACCCTGAAACAAACAGTATAATTGTAATTAGTATCATTACTGTAATTCCAATAGCATTAGTGTGTTGCTTGTAAACTTTCTTTACTTTGTTAATAAATGTTTCCCGATTTTTCATAGTATTGTCCTCCTTTTAATTAAAAGTACTTATATTGTCCCGTGTCCTCCTGTAGAGAACTTTTTATATACCATAAGGCATCTACTAATTAGTATACACTAATTTACATAAAATTGCAATAATTTTTCTTAAATTTGCTACACTTCAGTATTTTTTAATTTACAAAAATATTATTAAAAAAATTAAAAATTTCTTATATTATATATAAATGCAAATATGCCTAAAGTATAATAATATACAATAATTAAAAAAACTAATACTTTTATAAAAATATGTAAGTAACAATTAAATTTAAATCCTCATACTTTATAAAAAGAGTAAAACTCTTTTGTAAGGTATAAGGAGGTAAAAATGAATAAACGATTAGTTATAGAATTAAATACTATTGTTATTAGCATTATGATAACTCTCCTTTTTATTCCATATATGATAAAAAATAATGAAAGTAATAAAAATACAAATTTACCTATTATAGAAGAAATATATGAAATGAGTGAAGAAGAAATAAAAAAACTACCAACAAAAGAAATTATTGAAGCTGATGAAAGTAAATGTGAAAAACAATTTGTTGAAAAAGAGGGTCTTAAAAATCAAGGAAAAATATCATATAATGGAACAAGTGATTTTCCAAAAGTATCACTTGGAAAATATAAAGGACTAACATATTATTCGCAAATAGATAAAAGATGGGCATCACATTTATATACAAGTTCAGGTAATAAATCTCAAACAATTGGAACAAGTGGATGTGGGCCAACATCTGCAAGTATGGTAGTTACTGCTATAAAAGGAACAATAACACCACCAGAAATGGGAGATTTATTTGTAAAATATGGTTATAGAAGCAAAGATAATGGAACATATTTAAGTGCATTTAAGTTTGTTGCAGATACATTTGATATTGAATATAAAGAGACAAGTAACTTAAATACAGCAATAAGTTTATTAAAAAATAATAATTATGTTGTAGTAAGCTGTGGAAATGGATTATTTACAACAGGAGGACATATTATGCTAATAACAGCAATAGAAGGAAATACATTAAAAATATATGACCCCTATTTATATAATGGTAAATATAATACTTCAACAAGAAGGGGAAAAGTAGAAGTAAAGGGAAATACAGTATATTGCTCAGTAGATAATTTTAGAAAATATGGAAATTACACAAGATTTTTTTCGTATAAACATAGTGGAAGCGAGCAAGAAAATACAGATAACCAAATAAACACAAATTCAAGCACAAATAAAAATAATTATACAGTGGGAAAATATAAGGTAACAACAAGCTTATTAAATGTAAGAAGCGGACCGGGAATAAATTATAAAATAAAAAAATTTAATGAATTAACACCTAATGCTAATTTACAAAATTATACTTTAGGAAAAACTAAATTAAATGGACTAACAAAAGGAGTTATAGTAACAGTTTCGCAAGTACAAGGTAGATTTGGTAAAATTCCAAGTGGATGGATTTGCCTAGATTATTGTCAAAAAATATAGTTATTTTTTTGAATGAATGGTCAAAAAAAATAAAATATATTGCTCAATAATTAAAAATAGAATATAATATTTAAAGTAAAATAAAAATATAGTAATATAAGAAAAACAAATAGGTGAAAAGTATGAAAAATTTAGATTTGGTTATACCAATAGATAAAGAAAATGAGAGTATTGAAAGAATAGATGAAAAGTGCATTAACTGTGGATATTGCAGAAATGTATGCGAAAATGAAATAACAGTTGGTAGAATGTACGATTTAGGTATTACAGGAAGGCCAATTTGTATTAATTGTGGTCAATGTGCAAATATGTGTCCAACAGAGAGTATCCAAGAAAAAATGGACTATTTAAAAGTAAAAAAGATTATAAAAGATAAGTCAAAAATAGTTGTAGTAAGTGTTGCACCTGCAGTTAGAGTGGCATTAGGAGAAGAATTTGGAATAGAAAGAGGAACAAATGTAGAAGGAAAAATGGTTTCTGCTTTAAGAAAATTAGGAGCTAACTATGTCACAGATATTACTTTTGGAGCAGATTTAACAATAATGGAAGAGGCAAAAGAACTAGTTACCAGAATTAAAGAAAATAAAAACTTGCCACAATTTACAAGCTGTTGTCCTGCTTGGATTAAATATGCAGAAATATTTTATCCAGAATTATTATCAAATTTATCAACAGTAAAAAGCCCAATAAGTATGCAAGGTGTTACAATAAAAACATATTTTGCAAAACAAAAAAATATAAATCCAAAAGATATTATAAATGTAGTAATAGCACCATGTACTGCTAAAAAATATGAAATAAAAAGAAAAGAAATGAACGATAGCAGTAAATATACTGGTGTAGAAAATTTAAGAGATAATGATTATGTATTAACAACAAGGGAACTTGCAAAATGGATTAAAGAAGAAAATATAGATTTTATAAATTTAAAAGAAGACAAATTTGATTCACCTTTAGGAAAAGGAACAGGAGCAGGAGTTATTTTTGGAAACACTGGTGGAGTAATGGAAGCGGCATTAAGAACAGCTTATTATTTTATTACACAAAAAGATTTAGAAGATGACAAAATAAAATTTGAAGATGTAAGAGGAATGCAAGGATTAAAAGAAGCTCAAGTAGATTTTGATGGATTAAAAGTAAAAGTTGCTGTTGCAAATGGAATGAAAAATGCAAAAATTTTAATAGATAAAATATTAAATAAGCAATGTGATTATCATTTTATAGAAGTAATGAATTGTACAGGTGGATGCATAGCAGGTGGAGGTCAACCAAAAACGACAATTATAGAAAACATAGAAACAAAGAAAAAGAGAATAGAAGGTCTATATACTGATGATGAAAAATTAGAAAAAAGAGTTAGTTATAAAAATCCAGAAATTATTGAAATTTATAATAAATTTTATGGAGAACCAAATAGTAAAATAGCAGAAGATTTACTACATACAACATACAAAGATAAATCATATTTGTTAAACAAATAATTAAATTTTATAAAATAAATGTTGTAGAATATTTATAGATAATTAACGCAAGAAAGGGAAAAATATTAAAATGGATGAAAAAATTTTAGCCAAAGCAAAAGCAGATTACTGTGAAAGCTGTGTAATAAAACCTTGCCAAGCGGGTTGCCCATTACATAACGATACAACAGGTTTTATAAAACTAATAAAAGAAGAAAAACTAAAGCAAGCATATGAACTATTATGTAAGACAACTGTATTACAGCCTATATGTGGCAGAATATGTCCACACGAAAAACAATGTCAAGGCTCTTGTGTAAAAGCTGTTTCAATGCAACCCGTAAGAATTGGGGAAATGGAAGCATTTTTAGGAGATATGGCGATAGAAAAAGGTTGGAAAATTCCTAAAAATTCAGAGGTATTAAAGGGTAAAAAAGTTGCAGTGGTAGGAAGCGGTCCTGCGGGTTTAACTTGTAGTGCATTTTTGGCAAAAGAAGGAGCAGAGGTTACTATATACGAAAAATATAACTACTTAGGTGGAATTTTATACCACGGAATACCAAAATTTAGACTAAATAAACAGCTATTAAAAAAATCAATAGATAAAATATTAGAACTTGGAATAGAAACAAAATTAAATAAAGAATTAGGAAAAGACTATAGCTTAGAAGACTTACAAAAACAATATGATGCTATTTTCTTAAGTTTTGGAGCAAATATATCTAGCAAAATGAATATAGAAGGAGAAGATTTGCAAGGTGTATTTGGTGGAAACGAATTACTAGAACATAATATTCATCCAAATTATGAAGGTAAAAGTGTTGCAGTAATTGGTGGTGGAAATGTGGCAATGGACACAGCAAGAACCATAAAAAAATTGGGTGCCAAAAAGGTTTATGTAATATATAGAAGAGCAGAAGAACAAATGCCAGCAGAAAAAATTGAAATAGCAGATGCAAAAAAAGAAGGGGTAGAATTTTTATTTAAAAATAATATTGTAAAAATATTAGGAAAAAATAAAGTAGAAAAAATAGAACTTGTAAAAACACAATTAAAGAAAAAAGAAGGAGAAGATAGATTATCTCCAGTAAATATAGAAGGAAGCAATTACATATTAAATATGGATTATGTTGTAATGGCAGTAGGCTCAAAAGTAGAAGAAAAATTAGTAAAAGAGTTAGGATTAGAACTTAATCAAGTTGGAAAAATAAAAGTTGATAAAAATAACAAAACTTCAAAAGAAAAAGTATTTGCAGGAGGAGATGTTGCAGCTGCAAAATCAACAGTAGCCTTTGCAGCAAGGTCAGGAAGAAATGCAGCAGAAAATATAATAAGTTATTTAAAACCTATTGTCTAAAACAAGAAATGTAGTATAAAAAAACATAAATCTTACGGTTTTTCGCAAGATTTATGTTTTTTTATATGCAAACCATATGTCAAATGATGTAGAAAAAGGGGTTCTGGCTCGACCTGTATAAAATAATGTCTGCAAACCATCAAAATTTAAAAATTTAATAACTCATCTCCTAATAATATAAAATAACATAAAAAAATAAAAAATAATTGAATTAATTAAAAAAATATAGTAAAATATATTCGACATTTTATGGGGGAATATATTAATGAATAAAATAGTAAAAGTACTAATAATATTAATTCTTATATATACTATATTTGCAAATTATTCATTTGCTGCCAACGAACCAACAATATATTCAGAAGCAGCAGTCTTAATCGAAGCTGAAAGTGGAACTGTTTTATATCAAAAAAATTTAGATGAAAAGTTAGCACCAGCAAGTACAACTAAAATTTTAACAGCATTAATTGCATTGGAAAACTGTAGTTTAGATGAAATTGCTATTGCAAATAGTTCAGCATTAAATAATATACCATCTAATTATGCTATTGCAGACATCCATGTTGGTGAACAATTAACAGTAGAGCAACTTTTAAATGTAATGCTTATTCATTCTGCAAACGAAGCTGCAAATGTAATAGCAGAACATGTAGCAGGTTCACAAGAAGAATTTGCCAAAAAGATGAATGAAAAAGCAAAAGAAATAGGATGTAAAAATAGTAATTTTGTAAATGCAAATGGAGTAGAAAATAGTAACCATTATTCAACAGCATATGATTTAGCAATTATAATGAAGGAATGCATGAAAAATGATAAATTTAGAAGTATTATATCTACAGAAAAATATACACTTCCTTCAAATGAATTTAATGAAGAGGAAAGAACTTTTCAAAATAATAATAGTTTAATAATAAAAGGCGATAAGTATTATTATGAATATTGCATAGGTGGAAAAACAGGTTATACTAAGGAAGCAAAAAATTGCTTAGTATCTGTTTCTAAGAAAAATGATATGGAACTAATTTGCGTTGTTCTTAAAGGTGAAAATACAGAAAATCGGTGAAAGCGCAAGAAATGTAGACACAATAAATTTATTTAAATATGGATATGATAATTTTAATAAAGTAATATTAAAGAAAAAAGGAGAAAAAATTTCAACAGTAGAAATTAGAGATTCTAAAGGCGATATAAAAACTCTAGATGTATCACTAGAAGAAGATATTTCAGCGTTAAATGTAGATAAAAGTGTTGCTGAAAATATTGAACCTAAAATAGAGTTAGATATTGATACAATTCCAATTGAAGAAGGAGAAGTAATAGGAACTGCAACATTTAGTATAAATGGAGAAGACTATAAAGCAAATATATTAGCGGCAGAAACTGTTTCTGAGGATGTATCAGAAAGTAGTAATAAATTTAATATAATAAATATTATAGAAGTAATTATAGCAGGTATATTTATTATATTAACTTTCTCAATGTTATCGAAAATTAAATTAAATTCTAGAAAAACAAGAAAAAGCAGATATAAGAAAACTACTAAAGCTAAAAAAAGAGGAAAACATGCTTTATAAAATAAATATAAACGAAGGATAAAAGGAGAAAAATACAAATGAAATGCAGAAAGTTCATACCAATAGGTGAAGAATTAAAAGAAAGTATGATAGTTAAAGGTGTTGTAAAATCTATACAGACATATGGAACATTTGTTGAAATTCAAAACGGAATAGTTGGCTTAATTCCAATAGAAGAAACATCTGTTGCAAGAATTAAAACACCAGCAGAAAGGTTTAGTGTTGGACAAAACATAAATGTTATGATAAAATCAATAAATAGAGAAGAAAATAAAATAATTTTTTCTTATAAAGATTTACTTGGAACTTGGGAAGAAAATGCTAAATTATTTGAAAAGGGAACAAGAGTTACAGGTATAGCAAGAGAGGTAGAAAAAAACCATAATGGTATATTTATAGAACTTAAACCTAATTTAGTAGGAATGGCTGAATATAAAGAAAATATAGAATATGGACAAAATGTAGAAGTATATATAAAAAATATAATTCCAGATAAGAAAAAAATTAAATTAATTATTGTTTAGGAGGATTATTTTTATGGTTAAAGATAATGAAATTAAGGCGGAAGTTTCACCTTTTGCAATTAGAGAAGGAGAAATAAAAACGTTTGATGGAAAAGATGGATATGTATCTATGAATCAAATAATACATAAAATAAATATAGGACATATTACAGATATACATTTTGATATACTAGAATTAGTAAATAAATTTGAATTTATAACATCTAGACAATTATTTCAATTATTAGAAATAAACGGAAAGGCACCTGCTTCACAAGATAAATTAAATAATAAATTAGAGCAATTAGTTAAATCTAAGATTTTAACAAGATATTATTTTAAATCAGAAGAAGGAAAAGGAATATATAGAATATATTGTCTAGAAAAGATGGGAAAATATCTTTTAAATTCTAAGGAAATTGAATGTAAATGGCAACCAACAGATAATACAAAACCTGTTGCAATGATAAAGAAAAGATTAGCTGGAAATCAAACTATTATTGCATATTTAAGAAAAGTAAAAGCTTTTGACGAATATACAGTAAAACCTACTATAACAGCAAAAACTCTTGGTAAAACATTTAAAGCGACAGGAGGTTCAATTAAATTAACAAAAAATAAAAAGTCAATATGTTTTTTATTTGAAAGCGTTAGAAGAGAAGAGGACTGGGAGAAAAAGTTAGTTGAAAAGATGAGATTATATAAGGATTTCTATGATAATTTTGTTCCAGGAGATTCAGGATTTAATACTATTCCGCAATTAATATTTATTTGTGAAGATGAAAGACATACTGCAGAAACATTTAAAACAATTGTAACAAATCAAGTAGAAATAGATAAAATAAATTTATATTTTACAACAGATTTAAGACAAAACAAGGAATCATTAAAAGATACTTTATTAGAATTTAAATTAGATGAAAATAATAAATATAAGGTAATTAATGTGGAATTAAAATTATTAGAAGATTAAAAAATAAAATGTGGAAAAATCCACATTTATTTTTTACGCTTTTTAAAATTAACTACAATTGCATCTTCGTTATCAAATAGATAGCTTGAATCTGTAGTATTATTTTGAATAGGATCAATTTCATCAGATCTATCTAAATCACTAAAGTCTATATGTTTATAATCAAATTTTTTAGATTTATTTATTCTTGGATCCTTAGATTCAGAATCTTCTATTCCATTAGAAAATTTGGTGAAATTGTATTTTTTTGATTTTCTAGGTTCTTTATATTTTGATTCAAGAAAATCTAGTTTTCCTTCTCCAATTAAATATCTTCCCCTAACATCTTTGGTTTCATATGCACATGATTTAAATCCCATAGCACGTAGTTTATCAGGTTGAAATTGTGCTGTCCAATCCCATGAAATCATTGTTAGTTTAGGATCGTATTTTCCTTTGTCAGTATCATATGAATTAGTAAATTTCCACTTACGCTTATTACCAAATTCTTTAGACCACCATTCATTGTCTTCTGGAGTATTATTTCCAAAAACAATTTTAGTAGCACAGTTTGTTAAAATTGTTTGTCTGTATTTTGCATCATTTTTATAACCTAATTGGTCTAAGTTTTGAGCAGATATAATAGTACCAACACGATATTTTCTGTATAATGTAAATATAGATTCAGTAGAATCACATATAAAGTCTGGAAATTCATCTATATATAAATAATGAGGTATTCTATTATGTTCGTTTCCAGGTCTTCTTAAAACAGAATATTGCATTAATATAATAAAGAATAATCCAAATGCTTTATGAGCTGCTGCTCCAAGGTCTCCTCTACGAGTACATACAAAAGTAACATCACCATTTTCAAGTGTATTGTCAAAGTTTATATTATTATTTCTATTACATAATATATCACGAACACCTTGAATTCTAAGTAGGTTATCAAGCTGAGTTACAGCAGAATATACATATTTTTCTGTATCGTTTTTGCCACTTCCATCGTGATAAAAATTCTTTTTAAAGTATGCAATAAGTAATTTGTATTTTTTTGATAATTGCTCATCAAATTCCATTTTTCTACACATATCTTCAACTAAATCAAAATTAGTTAGCATATTTAACATATCTTCTAGAGTTGGAAGACTTCCATCATTTAAACGAGGATACATTTCTTTTAATAAAATTGAAATATTTTCTATAGCTTGGTTTGAAACATTTTCTTTAAATGCCTCATCAATATCTTTATGAGTTGTAGCATACATTCCTTTTAAAACTGAAGATATTGCTATAGCTGTTTTAGAAGCATCTTCTAAAGCAAAAGGATTCATACCAATTGAATTAGAATTTGCAGGATCTATAATGTTATATTCAATATTAAGATTATTTGCTACATCAATCATATGAGATGTAGATTCATAATCTGGTGATACAGATGTAATACCAATATTTTTATATATAGTTTCATTAGAATTTGTGCCAATTATAAGTTTTTTCATATAAGTTTTATATAGTTTATTTTTTGATTCTACAGGTTCTAACATATTAAGAGAAAAATTATTATTTATGTAGGTATTATCATATGGTGCTCTTAATACTGCAAGACCTGTTTTTAATGCAGTAAATCCCATTTCTTTTGAGACTTCTCTAAAAAAGAACTTTTTTTCTAAGTCTCTTGCAATCATAGGTTCAAATACCATAGAAGTTTTACCCATTCCAGAAGCACCTACTACAAGCATAGATTCAAAACGTTTATTTTCTGGAATAACTACAGCTTTACCACTATGTTTATCTGTACAAAGAGTTATTTCACAGGTATAAGCTCCAGTTCCTTCTGGCTTTGGTGCTAGGTTTAAACCACCATAATCTAATATAGAATCTCTTAACATTTTACTGTCATTAATTTTCATATATATAAATTCAATAACCCCAAAGAAAGTAACTAAAGGAATGTAAATTGATATTGATGTAAATGCAGGCTTTATTAATTCATATGAGGTTGTTACAATTTCTAAATAATTAGGTACAGATATAAATAGTAACCATAGTAATTGATTAATCCATTGAGATACCATTGATACAGCAATAATATATAATGCAACTATATATAAATATACAAAAGAATATTTAGCTTTATCAGAATTTGCAAAAGATGATGAACCTGAAAATAAAAACGCAAAAATAGGGCAAGCCATTGCTAATGTATATTTTATAGGACCCCAATATGAAACAGAAATACCTGTAAAAATTAAAAATAGCATTTCTAATAATCTATCTACTAATAGATAGATTGAAACTAGAGATAAAATATATGTAAGGAAGGTATTTCTATCTGTTTTTAGAAATTTTAAAAATTTATCAAAATATTTCAAAAGTTTTCACCACTTTCTAAATAGTCATCTTAACATAAATAGTACTCATATATTATATTATAAAAGACCCAAAAAATCAAGAATTTTAGGAAAAAATAAACAAATTATCGTAATAAAAATAAATTTTATAACATAAACATATAAAAAACATTGAGAGGAAAAGGTATTGAATAAACATACAAAAAATAATAACTTTATAGATGGTGTATTTATCTTAATGATTTCACAAGGATTTATAAAAATCTTAGGATTAATATATACTTTGTATTTGGTTAATAGGGAAGGCTTTGGAGATAGTGGTAATGCAATTTATGGAAGTGGTTATCAAATATATGCAATGTTACTTACATTATCATCAATAGGGGTACCAAATGCTATAGCAAAATTAATTTCAGAAAAATATGCAATAAATGATTTTAAAAGTGCTAATAGAATATTTAAGATTTCTATTGCAACCTTTTCTGCAATAGGGTTAATAGGAACATTATTCTTGTTTTTTGGTGCAGAATATATAGCTAATGTTTTGTTACAAATTCCCGAAACAAAAATAACATTAATGACATTATCTCCAGCAATATTTTTTGTTGCTGTTGCCTCAGTATATAAAGGATATTTTAATGGAACAGGAAATATAAAGGCAACTGCAAAGTCACAAATAATTGAACAATGTTGCAAAACTATTTTTACAATTTTAATTGTAGAAATGGTTGCTAAACTTTCTATGGTATCTACAAAATGCATGGCAGCAGGTGCAACTGTAGCAACCACTGTAGCAACAATATTTGGATTTTTATATCTACTTTATTACTATAATTTATGTAAAAGTAAAATTGGATTTGAAAATAAGATTAGTATAAAAACACAATATGAAAGAGTCATAACAGTAATAAGAAAAATTTTAAATGTATCAATTCCTATATCATTAAGTGCCATTATGGCATCATTAACAAAAAATATAGATTCAATAACAGTTGTAAGAGAACTTAAAAATTTTATGAGTTTATCTAATGCTAAAATTGAGTATGGAATTTTAAGTGGAAAAATTGAAACACTAATTGCTCTTCCTTTATCATTAAATTTAGCATTTTCAACAGCTTTAGTTCCTAGTATATCTGCAGCAAATGCAATCAATAATAAAAAAGAAATAAAAGATAAAATAATGTTTTCACTACTTATTGGAATATTAATAGGTATTCCTTGTACAATTGGAATGAACATTTATGCAAAAGAAATATTAGATTTGTTATTTCCAAATGCAAATAAGGGAATAGAAATACTAAGAATAAGTTCATTGTCTATTATTTTTGCAATACTTGCACAAACAATTAGTGGTGCATTACAAGGATTAGGCAAAATATATATTCCAACAAAGGCTTTTGGAATTGGCATAATAGTTAAAATATTTTGTAATATAATACTAATAAGAAATTCAAATATAGGTATATATGGTGCTGCGATTGGAACTGTTTTATGTAATAGCATTGCTTTTTTTATAGAATATATTTATCTAAAAAAAATTACAAATATAAAGTTGAATTTTATTAAATTTATATTTAAGCCTATACTTTCAGCTATTGTTATGATAGTAATATCTTTATATATTTTTAATATTTTAAATGGAATAATATTAAAAAACTTGGCTACAATAATATCACTTACTATGGCTGTAATAGTATATGTAGGGTGTTTGCTAATTTTTAAAATTTTTTCAGAAGAAGAAATAAATAATTTACCTTTAGGGAAGAAAATTAATAAAATATATAAAAAACTTCATATATAAGGAAAATAGCTGTATTTTAAAGTAAAAAAAGATTTATAAAAGCTAAAGAAAGCTAATAAAATTACTTAGAATTACTAAAAAAATAGTTTTTTTTAAAAAAATGCAAAAAAAAAAGAAGGATTTTATCAAAAATTGGCGAATAACTTGTATAGTAGGCGAAAGTAGGCACTACTGAGCACTACTGAGCACTACATAACAAAATTTAGGAGGTAATTTAAATGAACAAAGCTGATTTAATAGCAGCTATCGCTGCTAAAACAGGAGAAACAAAAAAAAGTGCTGAAGCATCAGTTAACGCATTTGTTGACGTTGTTACAGAATCTTTAGTTAAAGGAGATAAAGTTCAATTAGTTGGATTTGGATCTTTCGAAGTAAGAAAAAGAGCTGCTAGAAAAGGAAGAAACCCACAAACTAAAGAAGAAATCAAAATACCTGCATCAAAAGCTCCAGTATTCAAAGCTGGTAAAGCATTAAAAGATTTAGTAAACAAAAAATAGAATTTAATATAAATTATATGAATTCATATAAAGAATGTAGTAAATATACTACATTCTTTTTTATTTTTTATTCAAACTTTTCTTATTTTCTTTTTCTAATTGTTTTAAACTCTTTCTAGGTGTTGGCAAATCTTCTGGCATTGTTCCACCATTCTTTGCAATTACTTCTCTAATATTTTTGCCAATATTATAATGAGTTTTATTAGCTTCGTTTTGACAACTTGTCGACGCCGACAAAATGTTCAAGTACACTTATATCACTATTTTGACAAGATGTCTTTGCTTTTTCAATTACACCATTAAACTTTCTCCACTCTTTATAATTTAAAACAATTTGTAGTTCTCTAGCATACCAAAACTCAATTCCATTTTCATTATTTTAGCCCTCATTTAGAATTTGCTTTTGGCACAGGACTTTTACTTTGACATAAGTTCTAAGCCAGTAGGAATTATTTAAGTACACTTTATAAAAATCTATGTTTTGTGTTGCATTTGTGTATAAAATGTGATACAATGCATATAATAGAATATAGGAGGTGTTAGTTATGGCTAAAACAGATACTTTGCATATAAGAATAGAGCCTAGTGTTAAGCAAAAAGCTGAAGAAACATTAAACGCTTTAGGTTTATCTATTACTGAAGCTATTAATGTGTTCTTGAATCAAGTTATATTAAATGATGGAATTCCTTTTGAAATTAGGAAACCTAAATTTAATAAAGAAACTATACAAGCAATTGAAGATACAAAGAATGATAAAAATTTAAGTAAGACATTTGATAGTGTAAATGAAATGTTTGAGGAGTTGGATAAATAGTGCTAAAAATTAGATATAGCAATCAATTTAAGAAAGATTATAAATCAATTCAAAAAAGAGGTTATGATATTAATAAATTAAAGGTTGTTATTCAATTATTATTAGAAGAAAAACCTTTGCCAGCTAAATACAAAGATCATTATTTAACTGGTAATTATAAACGGATTCAAAGAATGTCATATTCAGCCTGATTGGCTTTTAATTTATTGTATTGAAAAAGATAAATTAATATTAACTATTTCTAGAACAGGTTCCCATTCTGATTTATTTTAATAGGTTATATTATTAAAAATATATTAAGAGGCAGAAAAAATTTTTTCTGCCTCCAAATTTACGGAAAACTATCAATAATTCACAAAAATTTTTTGTGGGAATGGGCCATTAACTTTATTATAAGCTTCTTACTATGTACTAGAACATTTTTCACAAACATAATTCAAACTATATATTTAAAATTTGTTACTTTTAGCAATTAACTTTGTAAGCATCGCAGAGCCTATAACATCTTTGCAAAATGAAGTTTTGAAAGTGTCATAGTGGGTTACATGCTTTTGTTAGAAAGTTACGTAACAGTTTCTAAGTTGATGCTTATTTAATTACTTGATGAAATGAATAATATTAAACTAAAATAAAACTAAAAAAATACCATCCTTTTTCAGAATGATATTTTTATTTATCTGTTTTATAAAGTTCGAACAGATACGTTGTTGGTGCCTCGAAGTGGAATCGTCGAGCCGCGTCGGAAAAATAGTCCACTGGACTATTTTTACCTTAGTTTCGGTCTAACCCTGTTAGCCCAAAACTAGGTAACCTCCTTTTCGATTCCACTCATCTCTAATTCTTCTAAAAAAACGATACTCTAAAGTACCGTTTCTTTTTGGTGCCTCGAAGTGGAATCGAACCACTGACACAGGGATTTTCAGTCCCTTGCTCTACCAACTGAGCTATCGAGGCATTTAATATGATTTGTATAAAAAAATGTGTGCAAGCACACGTTTATAAAATAAATGGCGACCTGGAACGGGCTCGAACCGTCGACCTCTAGCGTGACAGGCTAGCGTTCTAACCAACTGAACTACCA
>CANRKA010000011.1 GCA_947631025.1 uncultured Clostridia bacterium
ACCTTGAATTAAGATAGCAAACCTTAAGATGTAGAGAAAAGGTCTCAAAGAAGCGAGATTTGTTCTAGGAAAAATTCTACAAATTTCCTATAATATAAAACAGTTCAAAGAAAAAATATATAGCAATTTTTCTTTGGACAAATAAAAACTTAGATATTTAAAATGTTGTTAATAGTAAAAAACGTTAATAATGTCTGCTTTTGCTTTGTGTAATATCTTCTATTTACAAATTTTAAGAAATGTGCAATAATATGGGTTAGAAAAAAATAGATAGGAGAGATACAAATGGGATTATTAGATTTTAAAGTACCAAATTTTAAATTTCCAAAATTAAAAATGAAAGATATAGAAAATATAGAAGAGGTAAATGTAGAAATAGATCCAAATAAAATAGTTGACAAAAATAAAAAACATGAATATTATCCTGGAACAAATTATTCTACAATTAAAGAAATATTTATGCAAAGTAAAGAAAAATATAAAGATAATATATTTGTTTTAGAAAAAAGAGAACATAAGGAGCCATTTAAAGAAATTAAATATAGTGAATTTTGCAATGACGTAATATATTTAGGAACAGCAATAACAAAATTCTTAAATATGAAAGATGAAAGAGTAGTAATTATAGGAGAAACATCTTACAATTGGTATATATCTTATATGGCATTACTTTGTGGAGCAGGTATGGCAGTTCCAATAGATAAAGAATTACCGGCAAACGAAATAGAAAATTTAATAAAAAGGTCAAAAGCAACTGCAGTTATATATTCTGAAAAGAAAGAAGAAGTAATTTCTAAATTAGAAGATAAATTACCAGGTGTAAAATATTTTATAAAAATGTATTCAGAAAATAAAGTTCAAGGAAGAAATATTGGCCTTAACTACTTATTAGAAGAGGGAAAGAAAATAGTAGAAAGTGGAGATGACAGTTTCCTTAAAATAGAAATAGATCCTGAAGAATTTAAAATTTTAATATTTACATCTGGAACTACATCACAATCTAAAGGTGTAAAAATATGTAACAGAAACCTAGCAGAAAACATAAACTCTGTAAGACCTTATGTAAAAATATATCAAACAGATAGATTTTTCTCTGTACTACCATTACACCATACATACGAATCTACAATTGGATTTTTGTTACCTTTTGAAAGTGGATGCTCAATTGCAATTTGCGAAGGATTAAAACATATTGTACCAAACTTGCAAGAAGCAAAACCAACAGTATTACTTGCAGTTCCATTATTAATAGAAAACTTACATAAAAAGATAAATAAATCCATTGAAAAAAGTGGAAAAGCGCCAATTGTAAATTCTATGATTCATGTTACAAATGCACTAAAAACAGTAGGTGTAGATTTAAAAAGAAAAATATTTAAAGAAATATTAGATAATTTAGGTGGAAATTTAAGAATAATAGTATCTGCTGCTGCACCAATAGATCCAAAAGTAGGAAAATGGGTGCAAGATATAGGTATTATGTTTTTACAAGGATATGGCCTAACAGAAACAGCACCTATTGCCGCACTTACACCAGACTTTGACACAAGAGTAGGCTCTGCAGGAAAAGCTGTTTTACCAGACGAAATAAAAATAAATAATCCAAATGAAAACGGAGAAGGAGAAGTTTGGATAAAAGGAAAAACAGTAATGCTTGGATATTATGAGAACGAAGAAGCAACAAAAGAAGTTATGAATGATGGTTGGTTTAATGCAGGAGATATAGGCTATTTAGACAAGGATGGATTTTTATATATAACTGGAAGAAGTAAAAATGTAATTGTAACTCAAAATGGAAAAAATATTTATCCAGAAGAATTAGAATTGATGTTAGGAAAAATACCAGAAATAAAAGAATGTATGGTATATGGAAAAGAAATTGAAGGAAAAAAAGAGCTATTGCTTTCTGTAAAAGTAATTCCAAGTTATGAAGATATAGAAGAACTACATGGAAAAGATTTAAGTGAAGAAGAAGTTAAAAAAATAATTTGGGATGAAATAAAGAAAATAAATAGACAAGTTACTTCTTACAAAGCAATTAAAAATCTAGAAATTAAGAATGATGAATTTGAAAAAACAACAACAATGAAAATAAAAAGATTTGCAGAAATAAAAAAAGATAAAATTTCAAAATAATAAAAATTTTATTATTTTGAAGTTAAAAATATCTGTTACTTATCTTCTCTAACTTCTTAATAGTTAATTTTAAAAAACTTATTTACTATATAAAATGAAATTATGGAAAAATAAGAGGAAGTATATAATGAAAAAGAAAAAGGTTTTATTTATTTCAAGTACTGGTGGACATTTAGACGAATTATTAAAATTAAAGCCAATGTTTGAAAAGTATGAATATCGTATAATAACAGAAAAAGATAAATTTACAATAAATTTAAAAGATGAATATAAAGAAAAAATATCCTATTTAATATATGGTACAAGAAGTCACTTATTAAAATACATATTTATACTTTTTGCAAATTGCTGGATTTCTTTATATAAATACATAAAATTTAGACCAAATTATATTGTAACAACAGGTACACATTCAGCAGGACCAATGTGCTGTATAGGAAAAATATTTGGAAGTAAGATAATATATATTGAAACATTTGCAAATAAAAATACAAAAACTGCTACAGGAAGACTAATATATCTTTTTGCAGATTTATTTATAGTGCAATGGAAAGAAATGCTTAAGATATATCCAAAAGCAGTTTTAGGAGGTCCGATATATTAATGATTTTAGTATTATTAGGAACACAAGAAAATAGTTTTGAAAGATTATTAAAAGAAATTGAAAATGCAATTGAAGATGGAATTATAAAAGAAGAAGTTATTGTACAAGCAGGTCACACAAATTTTAAAAGTAGCAAAATGAAAATTATGGATTTTATTTCACCAAATGAATTAAATAAATACATACAAAAATCAAATTATATTATTACACATGGTGGAGTAGGGTCTATTTTAGGGGCAATAGAACAAAATAAAAAGGTAATAGCAATACCAAGAAAAAAAGAATTTAAAGAGCATGTAAATAATCATCAAATGCAAATTGTGGAAAATTTTAACAGTTGTGGATATATAATAGGAATTCAAGATGTAGAGCAATTGCAAGAAGCAATTGAAAAAGTAGACAAGTTTAAGCCAAAAGAATATGTAAGTAATACAAAAAATGTTATAAAAATAATAGAAGATTTTATAGATAAATAATAAACAATAATATAAAAGATTGGGTTATTTTCTATTTTTGAGCGAGTGTAATTTATCATTACAAAATTGTTACATTTTTATTAAGATTATAAAAAAATGTTGAATAATAAGTTTTTTTAAAATATAATAAGCTTAAGTATTTATATAAGGAGGATTATAATGGAAACATTTGCAGATTATATCCTTAATGAAGAAAGTTATGTAAAAAAATTAGAAATAGTTTATTATTTACAAAAAAGAGCAGATATATTTTTTGATAATTCTGTTATTTTAAAAACTGAAATTGCAAGATTATTTTTAGAAAATTCTAATTTGCCAGGAATAGATAAAAATTGGGTTATAACCGCATGCTTGTTATGTGGTTGTAAAAAAATGAAAGACCCAGCAGATATAGGTAGACTTAAAATATATGCTAAGGAAGGTGCAGATTACTTAAGAACATTGGGCTTTCCAGAAAGATTTTGCAGAATATGTGAACAGGTTAATAGATACAGTGGTTTGGAGCCAAGAGAGCCAGAAGGAGACATTTTAGAATTAGTAGATAACTTAGGAGGTTTATTATTAGATAGGCCTGAAAGAAGAGGATTTCCTATAGACGAGGCAATTACATTATTAGAATATAGAAATTTAAAAGATGTAGACAATATGTATATGCAAAAGTTTAAACAATTTATAGCAAAAGAGGAGGGAATAGCAGTATAATGGAAAATGGTAGAATAACAGCTATAACTAATTATATTAATGCAACAAGAAATCCTGAAAACATTGTTGGAAAAGCAGAACAAATTAAAGAGACTGGAGAAATGGTTGCATATTTTGAAAAATATAATGGAAGTATGCAAGACGTATACGAAAATATTTGTCAAGATACAAAAAAAATTAAATTAGAAAAAAGAGAACTAGCTGATAGACAAACAAGAGATGCAAGATCTGACTCTGAAGATTTAGGAATAGGTATAGAATACTAATTACAAAAGATAAATAATTATATAAATGTGACATTTCTAGTCACATTTATTTTGTGCTAAAAAGGGGGATTTATATGTACGAAATATTCGCAGATTTACATGTACACATTGGAAGAAGTGAAAATAATAAACCAATTAAAATTACAGCAGCACGTTCTTTAAACTTTGCAAATATCGCAAAAGAATGTGCAGATAGGAAAGGAATAAATGTAGTAGGAATTATAGATTGCGCTTCTCCATATGTAATAGAAGATATAGAAAATTTTTTGAAAACAGGTGAAGCTTACGAAATAGAAGATGGAGGAATTATTTATAAAGACAAAGTTTGTATTTTACTAGGAAGTGAAGTAGAGACATCTGAAGTTGGAAGAGGCTCAAAGTGTGGTGCAGCACATAATGTTTGTTTTTTTCCTCATTTAAAAGATATAAAAGGATTTTCAAATGAAATGAGCAGACACATAAAAAACATAACACTTAGCACGCAAAGATCAGATATTTCTGGATATGAACTTATAGATATAGTAGAAAAATATAATGGAATCTTAATTCCTGCGCATATTTTTACACCATTTAAAAGCTACTATGGTAATTGCACAGATAGATTAAAGGATATATTTAAGGAAAAATATAATAAAATATTTGCAGTTGAATTAGGATTAAGTTCAGATACCTATTTAGCAGATACAATATCAGAGTTAGAAGAAAAAACATTTGTAACAAATTCTGATGCACATTCTCTTCCTAAAATTGCAAGAGAATATAATAAAATTCAAGTAGAAGATATTTCTTTTAAAGAAATTGTAAAGGCATTAAAAAATGAAGATGGAAGGAAAGTAATTAGCAATTATGGATTAGATCCAAAACTTGGAAAATATCATAGAACATTTTGCGATAATTGTAATAGTACAATAGAAACAAAGGAGCCAGTGTCTATATGTCCTAAATGTGGAAGTAATAAAGTTACATTTGGAGTTTTTGATAGAATAGAATTAATAAAAGATAAAAATGAAACAAAAAGTCCAAAAAATAGGCCAGAATATATATATCAAATACCATTACAATTTATACCAGGAGTTGGAGGAAAAACAATAGAAAAATTATTAGACACGTTCGAAACAGAAATGAATATTTTACATAAAATAACAAAAGATGATATAGAATCGATTGTTGGAGAAAAAATAGCTACAAATATTGTAAATGCAATAGAAGGAAAAGCAAAAATAGAATCTGGTGGTGGAGGTAATTACGGAAGAATTTCTACAAAAAAATAATAAAATAAAAGCATTCTAAACAATATAATGCAATGTAGGGGTTGATACGTAAATCGACCCCTACATATAAATTTAATATATAAAAAAGTTTCAAAATCTTAATTGTTCTAAAATCCATTTTATTACATACACATTATGTAGAAAGAAAAATGGAGGAAGGTATGAAAAGAAAAACAAAAAGAAACGAAATTTTAAGAGGTTATATACAAAATAATATAAGAGAAATTATTATAATAAGTTTAATATTTATAATAGGAATTATATTTGGAATTATGCTTATTAATAATACAAAAGAAGATGGAAAAGAAGATGTAGAAACGTACATAAATCAATTTGTAACAAATATAAAACAAGAAAACAGTATAGATAAAATAGCTACTATTAAAAGCGATATAAAAAAAGAATTAGTTTTTGGAATTATAATTTGGGTTGCAGGATCAACCATTGTAGGAACACCAATTGTATATGGAATAATAGCATATAAAGGCTTTTGCTTTGGCTATACAATTGCTGCTCTAATAGCTGTTTTAGGCGCAAAACAAGGAATAATTATATCCTTAGCAGGTATCTTTATCCAAAATATAATATTTGTACCGAGTATTTTTATTATAGCAATTAGCGGAATGAAACTATACAGGTCAATTGTAAAAAACAAGAAAAAAGAAAATATAAAAATTGAAATTTTAAAACATACAATTATTTCTCTATTTGGAATGGGTGGAATTTTAATTTCATGCTTCGTAGAGGTTTTAATTTCTACAAATTTGTTAATATTTTTTGCAAAATATGTATAAAATTGTAAAAAAACTATTTACTTTTTTTTATAAATTTGATATAACATAATAACATAAGAAGTTTATGTAAATGTAATAATCATTATAATAATGTAAGGGGAGCAAAGGCAATGGAAAAACAAGAAAAATTATTTTTAGAATTCATAAAAAATGAAAAGAAGTTATCTAATAACACATTACAATCATATAGAAGAGATATTATGCAATACACAGATTATATAGAAAAGAATAATTTAAACTACTTAAAAATGGATAATGAAGATATAAAAGACTATCTTAAACATCTACAAGAAGTTGGAAAAAAATCATCTACAATATCTAGAAATTTAGCATCAATAAGATCTTTTTATCAGTTCTTATTGCGTTCTAGAAAAGCAAAAGTAGACCCTACAGAAGGAATACAATCTCCAAAAATAGAAAAGAAAGCTCCAAGTGTATTAACAGCTCAAGAGGTAGAATTATTATTAGAACAACCAAAAGATGTAGATTTAAAAGGTATTAGAGATAAAGCTATGCTTGAATTTGCCTATGCTACTGGAATGAGAGTTACAGAAATAATTTCTTTAAATATAGAAGATGTTAATTTAGAAGAAGGCCTTGTTGTATGTAAAAATGCAAATAAACAAAGAAGTATTCCTTTAGGAGGTATGTCTATTAAGGCATTAAAAGAATACATAAAAGAAGCAAGACCTATATTAATAAAATCTGAAGATGAAAAATCTTTATTTGTTAATATAAATGGAAAAAGACTTACAAGACAAGGATTTTGGAAAATAGTTAAGTATTATAAAGAACAAGCACATATAACAAAAGACATTACACCACATGTTTTAAGACATTCTTTTGCAACACACCTTTTACAAAATGGTGCAGAACTTAAAGCAATTCAAACAATGTTAGGACATTCAGATATATCTTCAACACAAGTATATATGCAATTTCAAGATGAAAGTTTAAAAAATATATATAGAAAAGCTCATCCAAGAGCATAAGAAAAGATCGACTAAAGTTCGGTCTTTTTTTTATGAAAATTTATGCTCGTACTCTTGACAGTTTACAATAATACATATAAAATATAGTTGTATCTTAAATTATATAAAAAAGAAATTTATATATAAAAAGAACATTGAAAATTAAATAAGAAAGAGGGAGTTTGATTATGAATATAGTAATCATAGTTGCCGCTGTTCTTATCTCAGGAGTAGTTTGTATTCCAATTGGAATGATTATAAGAAAGAAAACTGCTGAATCTAAAATTCAAGGTGCAGAAACTGAAGCAAAGAAAATCGTAGAAAATGCAAAAAAAGATGCAGAGAACATAAAAAAAGAAGAAATTATTAAGGCAAAAGAAGAAATTATGAATGCCAGAAATGAATTAGATCAAGAGATTAAAGAAAGAAGAGGCAATATACAATTACAAGAAAAGAGAATAATTCAAAAAGAAGAAAATTTAGAAAGACGTTCTGAAAGCTTAGAAAAAAGAGAAAAAGAAGTTGAAAAGAGAGACGAAGAAATAGAGGAAAAGAAAACTGAACTACAAGAAAAAATAGAAGAACAATTACAAGAATTAGAGCGTATTTCTGGTCTATCTAAAGAGGAAGCAACAAAACAAATTTTAAATGAATTAAATAAACAAATTACTAATGAAAAGGCAATGCTAATTAGAGATTTAAATGAAAAATTTAAAGAAGAAGCAGATAAAAATGCAAAAGAAATTATAGGTTATGCAATTCAAAAATGTGCTGCAGATCATACTTCTGAAACAACAGTATCAATCGTAAATTTACCAAATGATGATATGAAAGGTAGAATAATTGGTAGAGAAGGTAGAAATATAAAAACAATAGAAACATTAACAGGAATAGACCTAATTATTGATGATACTCCAGAAGCTGTTGTTATTTCAGGATTTGACCCACTAAGAAGAGAAGTAGCAAAACTTACTCTTGAAAAACTTATTGATGATGGTAGAATTCACCCAACTAAAATAGAAGAAATGGTTGAAAAAGCAAAAGAAGAGATAGCAGCAGTTATCAAGTCTGAAGGTGAAAGAGCAGTATTAGAAACAGGAGTTATGGGATTAAATCCAGATTTAATAAAATTAATAGGTAAATTAAAGTATAGAACAAGTTATGGACAAAACGTATTAAATCATTCAATAGAAGTATCAAATCTAGCAAGAATTATGGCAGAAGAACTAGGATTAGATGCAAAACTTGCAAGACGTGCTGGATTGCTTCATGATATTGGTAAAGCTTTAGACCATGATATGGAAGGAACACACGTTGAAATTGGTGTTGAAGTATTAAGAAAATATAAAGAAAATGAAAAGGTAATTAATGCAGTAGAAGCACATCATGGAGATGTAGAACCACAAACAATAGAAGCAGCGCTTGTTCAAGCAGCAGATGCAATTTCTGCTTCAAGACCAGGAGCAAGAAGAGAAACTTTAGAAGCATACATAAAAAGATTAGAACAATTAGAAGAGATTGCAAATTCATTTGAAGGTGTTGACAAATCATTTGCAATACAAGCTGGTAGGGAAGTAAGAATAATGGTAAAACCAGAAAAAATATCAGATAGTCAAATGACAGTTCTAGGTAGAGATATAGCTAAAAAAATAGAAGCAGAGATGGATTACCCAGGACAAATAAAAGTAAATATGATAAGAGAGACAAGAACAGTAGAATATGCAAAATAAAAAAAGACAGGTTTAAAACCTGTCTTTTTTGTTCTTAATCTATTTCTTATTAGCAAAAAATATCACAAAATAAGATATAAAGTAATAATATATATTATAACTTGAAAATAGGAGGAGTTATTAATGTATATTAGAAGATGTAGAAGATGTTGCCATATGAACAATTGTAATGACATTGAACAAGATATGTTAGAAGACAAATGTTACAATGTAACAAATAATTGTGGATGCAATGATAATGATTGCAACTGTGGATATGAGGAAGAAGATACTGGTTTTCCAACAAATCCAATGTATGGTCAAAGTTATGTACCTGTTCAACAAATGGAAGAGGTTTTTAAACCAGGTATAGGGCTAAAAATGGGAACAATTTTTCCAGAACTAGTAAGCCCATATATGCCAGGTCAAAGTATGGCAGAAATAAAATATATAGAAGAAACAAATAAAATAGGAGAGGGGTGTAACACATGTCAGTAGAAAATAGAAATTGCGGTTGCAATTGTGGATGTGGTTGCAACTCTAACAAAACAACTACAAACGAAGAATATAACGATAAAGTAGAAGTAAGAGAAATAAATTGCTGTGAAAAAGATAAAATAAGAAGAGAAATGATAAGTAAAATACGTTCACTAGAATTTTCAATAAATGAATTAGCTTTATATTTAGACACACATCCAGAAGATGAAAGAGCATTATGTTTGCATAGAGAATATTGTAAAGAATGTAAAGTATTAAAAGACAAATATCAAAAAGTATATGGACCATTAACTATAAATTATCCATGCAATAAATGGAGATGGCTAGAAGAACCATGGCCATGGGAAAGGGGGAATTATTAATGTGGACTTATAATAAAATGTTACAATATCCAGTAAACATTAAATGCACAGACCCAAAACTAGCAAAAGTAATAATTAGCCAATATGGAGGTCCTGATGGTGAGCTAGCTGCATCACTTAGATATTTGTCACAAAGATTTGGCATGCCAGACCAAAAAGCTAAAGCTATATTAAATGATATTGGTACAGAAGAACTTGCTCACTTAGAAATGGTTGGAACAATAGTGCATCAATTAACTAAAAATGCTTCAATTGAAGAAATAGAAAAAGCAGGATTAGCACCATATTATACAGATCATGGTGTAGATGTATATCCATCTTCAGCAGCAGGAGTACCATTTACAGCATCATATATAGCATGTAAAGGAGACCCAATTGCAAACCTACAAGAAGACTTAGCAGCAGAGCAAAAAGCTAGAGCAACTTATGAAAAACTAATAGATTTATGTAGAGATAATCCAGATGTAATAGATCCATTAAGATATTTAAGACAAAGAGAAGTAGTACACTTCCAAAGATTTGGAGAAGCATTAAGAGGAGTACAAGACAAACTTGCAGAGAAAAAATTTTATATGAATGACTGTAAACCAAATAAGTAATTAATTTTATAATTTGCAAAAAAATGTAGGGGATACTATAAAAAGTATCCTCTATTTTCGATTTTTTTCTAAAATTATTAAGATGGTAAAGCCAATAACACTATTTTTTATATCTAAAGCATTAGGTTTTTTATTGAAATGATAATAGATATATTAAATATGAATAGTACAAATTCTCCAAGAATATAAATAGTTTTAGGAGGATTAGTTATATATGGATAAAAATAAAATTAGAAATTATCAAATATTTAGCGTTATTTTTACGTTTATATTAGGAACTTTATTGCATTTTATGTTTGAATGGTCAGGAGAAAACATCTTCGTTGCATCATTTTCTGCTGTAAATGAGAGTGTATGGGAGCATTTAAAATTATTATATTTTCCAATGTTATTAACATTAATAATTGGTTATTTTTATATAGGAAAAAATGTACCTAACTTTTTATGTTCAAAGACAATTGGAATAATCACTTCAATACTATTTACAATTATATTTTTTTATACGTATAGTGGAATATTAGGAGTGAATATTGCTATTATTGATATACTTTTGTTTTTTGTTGCAACCATATTAGGAGAGTGTGTTGCATATAAACTTATAAATAGTAATTTTAAATGTAATAATAAAATATTTATATTTGTTTTAATACTTATAGGAATATGCTTTATAACTTTTACTTACTTTACACCAAAGTTAGAAATTTTTAAAGACCCTATAACAGGGCAATATGGTATTAAATAAAAAACATGAATCCATTAAGATATTTTAAATTAGATATCTTAATGGATTTAATATATAGACAAAAATTTTTTATTATGGTATAATTTAGAAAAATTTTTTTAAAAAATTGGAGAAAAAAATGAAAATTACAATAAAAAAGGCTCATATTGCAACAATAATACTTGGTACAATTTTTATTATATTAAGTATTTTTCATACTAATATATGGTTTGATGAAGCGTACTCAGTTTCTCTTGCTAGACATACATTTTCAGAGATATGGACAATAGGTGGAAATGATGTACATCCAATTTTATATTATTGGATATTACATGTAATAGAAATTTTAACAAATGGTTCAATTATTGCATATAGACTATTTTCTGCACTAGCAATAGTTATTTTAGGAATATTAGGGTACACAAATATAAGAAAAGACTTTGGAGAAAAAACAGGATTTGTTTTTTCTATACTTGTATTTTTTCTACCAGCTACAGCAGTATATGCAAATCAAATAAGAATGTATTCATGGGCTTTTTTAGCAGTAACAATACTTAGCATATATGCATATAGAATATTTAAAGGTGAAGATAGTAATAAAAACATAATTATATTTGGATTGGCAAGTTGGTTTAGTATATATACACATTACTATGGTTTAATGACAGCAGGAATAATAAATATAATTTTATTAGGATATTTAATATATAAGAAAAATAAAAATGCAGCAGTAAAAATACTTATATTTGGTATAATACAATTAGTATCTTATATTCCATGGATGATAAATTTCATTACACAAGTTAGCAATGTATCTAGCGGATTTTGGATAGGATTTGAATTTCCAAAAACAATTATAGAATTAAGTAGTTTCGAATTACTAGGAGATTATGTTTCTACAAGTTTTGGAATATATCAATATATAGTATTTGCAATATCTATACTATTATATTTGTATTTAGGTATAAAATTATATAAACTAAAAAAACAAAAACAAGAAATAAAAGCACCACTTTGGTCAATAATTATATATATATTAGTAATTTTAGCAGCATTAATAATAACATTAATTATGGGAACATCAATTTTATATTATAGATATTTATTTGTAATTACAGGACTATACATATTTATTATAAGTTATATTATAGGAAGGGAAAAAAACAAGTATATTTCCATAATTATATGTGGTATAATAGTAATACTAGGATTATTTAATAACATAAAGCTAATAAATAATAACTACGATATAAGCAATTATGAATTAAAAGAATACTTAAAAAGTAATATTAATGCGGAAGATTCTATAGTATATTCAGAAGTAGGCCCTCGGTTCTGTAGTAGCTAATCTTTTAACTAATAATAAACAATACTTTTATAATGCGGACCATTGGACTGTTGAAGAAGCATATAAGGCATTCCTTCCACAAATGAAAACCTGTAACAATGAAGAATTTTTAAATGAATGTAGCAACAAAATATGGTTAGTAGGTACAAGCGATAAAATTTATAATCAATTATTTAACAATGAAGATTATAAAAAAATAAGTCAAGAAAGCTTCGAGAATAAATATGAAAAAAGCACATATGTTATAATTCAAGTTGAAAAGGAAAAATAAGGAGGTAGAATAAAATGGCAGTAATAACATGTTCAAGATGTGGAAGAGTTCAATCACAGACCTACAATATTAATGTATGTCATAGTTGTTTAGCTATGGGCGATATAGAAATAAAAATGGAAGCAGTAGAACAATGTATTAAAAACTATGATAAAGAAGAAATAGTAGGAGTTTTAAAAGGTTTAGGAATTTCACTAAATACAGATACACTAAAAATACTTGCAATAAGAGAATATACCATAAAATATCCTAGTGCAAAAGTATTTGAAGTACAACAAAATTTATGTATTCCTGGAGAAGATTTGGATAGATACATAGAAGAAGGAAGTTTACAATTAATATATGAAGAAGATGGAGTAAAGGTTGCAAAAACACCTGAAAAAAAGGAAAATAAAAGAAAACAACAAACAATAAGTCAACTAGCTGAAATTTATAATACAAATAATAAAAGAGGACCAAGAGAATTTTACAATGGTAAGTCTAAACTTGTAGAAGATTTAAAAAAGAGAAAAGAAATGTTAAATAAAGATGAAAAAGAAAGATAAAAAAAATATAAAAAATGCATACTTTATATTTAAGTATGCATTTTTAATATGTAATTAATTTGTTTGTAAAATCTAAATTAGCAACAGAATTATATTGGTAAGCAAGTGTATAAATATTTGTTGCTAAAATATCTTTAGATAAAATATATTTATTATTTTTATTTGTACTTTCATCCATATATTTTTTTACAGAAGTTATAATTTCTAATTTTGGGTTACGTTTAGAAATTACAGAAAGTAACTGCTTTCCTCTATTGTTACATCCTAAAACTCTAATGTAAGGATTAATTTTTTTAGATAGTTCCATATCTTTTTTTGTTATTCCTAATAAACAATAAAGTAAAATTCTTTGTATTCTTGTTTGAGTATATCTTTTAGACTTAACTAAAGAAATTAAATCAAATATATTGTTGCAATTGTTACTTGCATTTTTTAGTGCAAATTCTAAACCTTCACTAACATCTGGCAGATTAGCTATTTGTTCTATACTCATAATTCTAAGTTTGTATAATATTTCTTTTTCAAAACTCTGCAAACTACTAACATAGTTACCACTATCAAATTCTTTACGAAGTAATTTATATGAAGAACTTGGCATAACCTTACGAATATCATCAAATTTTTCTCTAAACATTAATTCTCTAATAGCAGTAGAACTAGCATATTCATCAACAATATTTTGACTGTTATAATAAACCTTTTCTCTTTTAACAGAGAAAGGGATTATATGAGACTTTGTCTTTTTTAATGCTTTTAAATATTCTACACCAAGAATGTTATTTGGTTGATTTAGTATATTAGAATATTTTTGTATATTATTTAAATACATAAGAAGTGCATTTTCTCTGGCTTTAGGAAATGAAATTCCCTTATTTAGCTCATGCGATAAAATTGCTACAAATTCTTTTGGCTCTTCATATAGTATAGTTGCAATATTATTTAAAACATCTATTTCACAGTTTTCAGAACCAAAAGATAAATAATCTACTATATTTAGAGAATTTAAAATCTTAATTGCACCTGTAGCAAAGTTTTCAGAGCTTGAAATAGAATAAATAGTAGGTAGTTCTATTACTAAATCTATACCACATTCTATAGCCATTTTTGATTTTGTCCATTTATCTATAATGGAGGTATCACCTCTTTGAACAAAGTTTCCGCTCATAATACATATAGTATAATCTGAATTAGTATTTTTTTTAGATTGCTCTATATGATATAAATGACCATTATGGAATGGATTATATTCGGCAATAATACCAAGAACATTTGCCATAATTCAAAGCTCCTTCCTACAAAATATACTTGTAATATAAAATAATTATTGATATAATATCATAAAATTTAAAAAAATACAAATGTATAGGAGAATATTATGGAAATTGTTGAAATATACACAGATGGAGCTTGTTCTGGAAATCCTGGACCAGGCGGTTGGGCAGCAGTTCTTTTATATAAAGATAAAAGAAAAGAAATATCTGGAGGGAGTAAACAAACTACTAATAACATAATGGAAGTTACTGCAGTAATAGAAGCTTTAAAGTGCTTAAAATTTTCATGTAAGGTAAAATTATATAGTGATAGTGCTTATGTAGTTAATTGCTTTAACCAAGGTTGGATATATAATTGGAAAAAAAATAATTGGAAAACAGCCTCTAAAGAACCAGTAAAAAATAAAGAATTATGGGAAGAGTTATATAATTTAGTACAAGAAAATGATGTAGAATTTATAAAGGTTAAAGGACATAGTGATAACGAATTAAATAATAGATGCGACGAATTAGCAAGAGAAGAAATATCTAAACAATAAAGGAGAAAAATATAATGGTAAATTTTAATAATATAATAAATTATTTTAAAAATTTTAATTCGGAAACTGTTTTCAATATTATTATTGCATTTTGCATAATAATTATTTTTAACATAGTTGGAACATTTATTTCAAAAATAATTACAAAATGTTTTAGGAAAGATATTAAAAAAAGTAATATTAAAAGAAGCGGATTATATAAAGCTTTAAAAAGATTTATATCTTTTATAGGCATATATATAGCAATAGCATTTTTAAAAGAACCTCTTATGATAGATGAAAAAATATTTGTATTTTTAAGCAAAATCTTTAAAGTAATTGGCATATTTATGGTTGCTAAAATTATTACAGAAAGTATTTCTTTAGAAGGATTAAAAAAATTAAACAACAGCAAGGAAGATGAAGGAATGTCTACATTTATAATAAAAATTATAAATGTAATTATTTATATTATTGCAGCATTTATAGCAATATTAGAATTAGGTTATGATTTAAGCGGATTAGTTACAGGCTTAGGAATTGGAAGTGTAGTTATAACTCTTGCAGCACAAAATATAGCCAAAGACATTTTAGGGGGAATTGTAATATTTACAGATAAACCATTTAAAGTTGGAGATTGGATTCAATTTGAAAATTACGAGGGAACTGTAGAAGATATAACATTTAGAAGTACAAGAATAAGAACTTTCGAAAATTCCATTGTAAATATTCCAAATGCTACAATTTCAAATTCGTCTATAATAAACTGTAGCAGAATTGAAAAACGAAGATATAAAATTAATTTAACATTAGAAATTGATACAAAGTTGTCAACTGTAAAATTAGTTGAAGAAAAAATAAAAGCTATGCTAAAAGAAAAAGAAAATGTTATGGATGATTCTGTTATTGTAAAATTTGATAAAATAACAGATAATGGCATTAATTTACTTATATATGCATTTACAGACTCTGTAGATTATGAGAGTTTTCTAAAAGAAAAAGAAGATATAAACTACAAAATAATGCAAATATTAGAAAATGAAAAGGTTGAATTGGCTTACGATACTAAAACAATACATTTAAAAAATAATTAAAATAAAAAAGCTATAATGAATTTATATAATTCTATTATGGCTTTTTATTACATTTATGTTACATTTTTACTATTTTATTGACTAAAAAAAACGGTTATTATATACTGTAAATGACAAAAATTGTCAAAGAATTACAAAAGAAGGAGGAAGTAAAAATGAAATTTAAATCTTTTTCCAAAAATATAATAAAAAAAATAAGTTATATAATAATAAGTATAACAATACTTTTTGTAAATACGATAGCATTTATACCAAATAAAGTGCAAGCAGCAAGTTATAATCAAGTAATAATAAATGCAAATTCAAACAACAATAATGGTATAGATGCATTCCCAGAAAGTTATAGAGTAATGCTTAATAAATTAGTAGCTGATACTGGACATACAAATTGGAAGTTTAAAGCATTTTATACAGATATAGATTGGAAAGAACTTACTAGTACAAGTAATGAAAATGCTTGTTACAGAAATACTGTATACAAAGGAAATGACTCAAGATGGTATTGCTCAGCAAATCACACAAGAAAAGAATATGGTGGAGATGGATATTTTTGTGCATCTGGAAAAATTGTTAATTACTACTTAGACCCAAGAAATTCTTTATCTGAAGCAACAATATTTCAATTTTTAGATTTGTCAAATAATTCACCTGCATCAATATCAGACATACAAAGTGCATTAAGTGGAAGCTTTATGCAAGGCAATTGTTCAACTGGAGAAAGCTATGCACAAATAATTTATGATGCAGCAAATGCTTCTGGAGAAAATGCTTTGAGTATAATTATAAAGATATTCCAAGAAATAGGTAAAAATTCACCAGGAAATCCACCTAGTATGGCATCTGGGAAATCTGGATATTATAACTTCTTTAACTATGGAGCAACAGATGGTACAGGAGCTGTAACTAGAGGTATAGATTATGCAAGAAATGCTGGATGGAATACAGAAAGAACAGCTATAGTCGAAGGTGCAAAATTAATTTCTAGTTCATATATAAAATCAGGTCAAAACACAAAATATACATTTAAATTTGATGTTGTAGGAACTGAAATCAGTCAGTTATATTCACATCAATATATGACAAATATTCAAGATCCAACAAGCCAATCAAAAATGTTATTCGATAAATATACAAATAATGGTTGGTTAGACAATGAATTAACATTTGTTATACCAGTTTATAAAAATATGCCTACATATATTAAAAAACCAACTAATTTATCAGGTAGCAATTTATATTTTGTAAGTTCTTCATATAGTTCAGTTGCACTAAGAAGCGGAGCAGGAACAAATTATGGTAGTTTAGGATCATTAGCTAAAGATACAGTAGTACAAATGGTACAACCAAATGTAGGAAGTGCTAATGGATATACATGGTCAAAAATTAAAACAGAAGATGGAACAGAAGGATATTTTGCAAATGAATACTTAACACCAGTAAATACAATCCAAGATACATATGTGGTTCCAAGTCAACCAGCAGAAACTGGAGAAAATTTAAATAAAGAAGTAGGAGTAGACTATAAGGTTGAAGGAAATAAAATAATTACAGAACCTGGAACAACATTGAAAGATATTAAAAATAAATATACAGTAGTATCAGCTAAAAAAGATGGAAACGATATAAAAGATACAGATTTATTAGGAACTGGAACAGTAATAACAACAAATAATGGAACTTATACTGTTACTAAACTTGGAGATGCCAATAGTTCAGGAGTTGTAGATTCATTTGATTATATAAGAATTATGAATTACATAATGGGAAATAAACAACTATCTGAATATGAAAAAATAGCTGCTGATGCAAATAAAGATGGAATTGTAGATTCGTTTGATTATATAAGAATTATGAATTATATAATGGGAAGTAAAAAAATAGAAATATAGTTTCTAGGAGGCAATATGAATAAAAATAAACTATTAAATGTAATAGTATTAAGTTTAATTATATTTATATGTATTGGAATAAAAAACAGTGTTTACGCAACTGGAAGTTTTAGTATAAAAGCTTCAAAAACAAGTGTAAATGTAGGAGATACTGTAACAATAAGTATAACAGGTAATGATGCATATGGCCAAATCAATATATCTGCAACAAATGCAAGCTTAAGTTCTTCTAGTGTCTTTCTTCAAAATGATACGAAAACTGTTACTTTAACAGCTAAAACTCCGGGAGTAATAACTGTAACAGCATCACCATCTTCAGCTGGATTAGGAGATAGTGCTGAAAATCCAATAACAGGTTCAAAATCACTTTCTATAACTGTACAAGGTAATTCGAGTAGTAAACCAAGTTCAGGCGGCTCAAGTACTTCATCTAAAAAATCTGTAAAAATGATAAATACAAATCCAGATTTTACAGGTTTTAATCCATCAAATAAAGGCCCATATAAGCTAACAGTTGAAAACAATATTAGTAAAATAACGGGAACTGTTACATATACAGATGGTTCAAAAAATTCATTTACAAGAAATTTACAAGAAGGTACTAATAATATAACAGTTGAAGGATATACTATTAAGGTAATAAGGAAAACCTCAGAGGATGATGTTATTCCAAATGTTGGGGATGAACAAGAAGAAACAGAACAAAAATTATTAAGACTTGAAAATTTAGTATTAGATGATACATTAAACATAAAACTTGAACCTAACTTTGACCCAGAAATTTTTGAATACAAAGTTATTCTTGGAAATGATTATTTAGACTTAGAAGAACTACTTATTAGTGCAATTCCAAATGTAGATAGTGCAAATATAACAATAGATGGAAATAAAAATTTAAAAGATGGGGAAAATATTGTTACAATTACAGTTGAGTCTGAAGGATTAGAAACTGTAACATATACAATAATAGTAATAAAAGGCCCAGTAGAAGATGCAATTGAAACAGTTGCTCAAGTAAGCGATATTGATGAAAATTTACTTAATAATTCAAAAGAATTATTAAAAAAGAGAATTATATTGTGTACATTAATCTTTTTAATAGCATTAATAGGAATAGTATTTATAATAAAAGAACGAATAGAAAGCAAAAAAAATAAAGAAGGAAAAAGAAAAGACAAATATGAAGAAGAATATCAAGATGAAAATTTTGAAGACAATAACTACAATGAAAAAGAAATAGAAGAAACTACTGAAGAAGACGAAGAAAAAGATATACTAGAACGTATATTTAATAAAGATAAAAACGAAGTAGAAGATATAAAACAACCTAAAGAAATTGAAGAAACAGAAAATCCAATCAAAGAAAAGCAAGAAGATAAAACAGAAGATAAGACAGAAGAGAAAACAGAAAATAAAAGAGATAATAAAACAACAATAGATGAATTCTTTAATAGTACTAAAAGAATAGAGTTCGAAGAAGAAAAATCAACCCGTAGAAGACATGGTAAAGGAAAACACAGTTAAAATTAAAGGCAGACTAATGTCTGCCTTTAATTCTAATCTGTGGAGTTGAAAACCAATGTCAAATAATGATGTAGGAGCAGGATTTTACCCTTGCATGTTAGGAGGAAATTATGAAAATAACAGACATAAATCAATTAAAAACTATATCAAAAGAAATTCGAAGAAGTATATTAAAACAAGTATACAGTGCAAATTCAGGTCATTTAGGAGGGTCACTTTCAATAGCAGATATACTAACAGTATTATATTTTAATGAAATGAATGTAGATGAAAAAAATCCAAAATGGGAAAATCGAGATAGATTAGTTCTTTCTAAAGGACATTGTTCTCCAGCACTATATGCAACCTTAGCAGAAAAAGGATACTTTTCAAAAGAAGATTTAAAAACTTTTAGAAATATAAATAGTAACCTACAAGGACATCCAGATATGAATAAAGTTCCAGGAGTAGAAATGACAACAGGTTCATTAGGACAAGGATTATCTGTTGCAAATGGAATGGCAATAGTAGGAAAATTAGATAACAAAAGTTATAGAGTATACTGTATTGTAGGAGATGGAGAAATAGAAGAAGGACAAATATGGGAAGCGGCAATGAGTTCAAACAAATATAAATTAGACAATTTATGTGTAATAATAGACAATAATAACCTACAAATAGACGGAAGTATAGAAGAAGTAAAAAATTCATATCCAATAAATGAAAAATTTAAAAGCTTTGGATTTGAAGTAGTAACCATAGATGGAAATAATATAGAAGAAATAATAAAAGGACTTGAAAAAGCAAAAAACACAAAAGGAAAGCCAACAGCAATAATAGCAAAAACTGTAAAAGGAAAAGGAATATCATTTATGGAAAACCAAGTAGACTGGCACGGAAAAGCCCCAAATGAAGAACAATACAACATAGCATTACAAGAATTAAATTAAAAATTTTAAATATTAGTTTTATAAAATATATTCTATAAAACTAAATAAAATAAAAAAAAGGAGAAAAATATGAACAATGAAAAAAAAGCTACACGCCAAAGTTATGGAGAAGCATTAGCTCAATTAGGAAAAGAAAATAAAAAAATAGTAGTATTAGATGCAGATTTATCTACAGCAACAAAAACAAACATATTTGCAAAAGAATTTCCTAATAGATTTTTTGATATTGGAATAGCAGAACAAGATATGATTTCAACAGCTGCTGGATTTGCAACATGCGGTAAAATACCATATGCAAGTACATTTGCTGTATTTGCTGCAGGAAGAGCATATGACCAAATAAGAAATAGTGTAGCATATCCAAATTTAAATGTAAAAATATGTGCAACACATAGTGGAGTAACAGTAGGAGAAGATGGGGCAACACATCAAATGATAGAAGATATATCTTTAATGAGAACACTTCCAAATATGAAAGTAATGTCTGTTTCAGATGATGTACAAACAAAATGGGCCGTTAAAGAAATATCAAAAATTGATGGACCAGTATATTTAAGACTTTCAAGATTAGCAACACCTGTATTATATGATGAAAATAAAAAATTTGAGATAGGAAAGGCAGTACAAATAGGAGAAGGAACAGACTGCACAATATTTGCAACAGGTATAACAGTAGCAGAAAGTTTAAAGGCAAAAGAAGAATTAAAAAAGCAGGGAATAAATATAAGAGTAGTAGATATTCACACAATAAAACCAATAGATGAAGAAATAATTATAAAATGTGCAAAAGAAACAAAAAGGTTAATATCTGTAGAAGACCATAACATAATTGGAGGTTTAGGCTCAGCAATAGCTGAGGTCTTAACTTCAAAATACCCTTGCAAACTAGAAAGAATGGGAATAAAAGATGTATTTGGTAAATCAGGTAAAGCAGAGGAATTAATGGAATATTTTGAAATTGATTATAAATCTATTGTAAAAACAATATTAAATAACAACTAACTTAAAGGGAAGGACTTCAAACCTTCCCTTTTTAAAATATTTTTTGATAATTTTAAGAAAATTATATACAATAACGATAAATATATGATAGAATACAAATAAATAAAATAGAATGGAGTGTGTTTTTTTGAGTAAAGCAAAATATAAACGTGTTTTATTAAAACTTAGTGGAGAAGCACTTGCAGGAGAAAATAAAACAGGAGTAAATGTAGAAACTGTTGGAAAAATATGTGACAAAATTAAAGAAGTAGTAGAAATGGGAGTACAAGTTGCAATAGTAGTAGGAGGAGGAAACTTTTGGAGAGGAAGACAAGGACATCAAATGGAAAGAACAACAGCAGATTATATGGGAATGCTAGCTACTGCAATGAATGGGTTGGCTTTACAAGATGCTTTAGAAACAAGAGGAATACATTCAAGAGTACAAACAGCAATAGAAATGAGAGAAATAGCAGAACCATATATACGTAGAAAAGCATTAAAACATTTAGAAAGAGGAAGAGTTGTAATATTTGCATGTGGTACAGGACATCCATATTTTACAACAGATACAGCAGCAGTATTAAGAGCAACAGAGATAAATGCAGATATAATTTTATTAGGAAAAGCAATAGATGCAGTATATTCTGCAGACCCTAAAGTAGACGCAAATGCAATTAAATATGATGCAATAAAATATATGGATGTATTAGAAAAAGATTTAAAAGTAATGGATTCTACTGCAACAGCAATGTGCAGAGACAATGAAATGCCTCTATTAGTTTTTGGAATAGCAGATGCAGAAAATATAGTAAGAGCAGTAAAAGGCGAAAAAATTGGCACAATTGTTTCATAACATTTCGCATATCAAACGATTATATATGCTACTTTATTGTGGCAACCAAAATAAAATATTAAAAGGAGAGAAAAAATTATGGATTATAAAAATATTGAGGAAAAAATGGAAAAAGCAATAAGTTCTTTTGATAGAAATCTATCAGAAATAAGAGCAGGAAGAGCAAATCCTGCAGTGTTAAATAAAGTAAAAATAGACTATTATGGAGTACCAACACCAATTAGTCAAGTTGCTGGTATTTCTGTACCAGAAGCAAGACTAATTGTAATTCAACCATGGGATGCAAGTGTTTTAAAAGAAATAGAGAAATCTATTTTAGCATCAGATATAGGAATAAATCCAAATAATGATGGAAAGGTTATTCGTTTAGCATTTCCAGAACTTACAGAAGAAAGAAGAAAAGAAATAGTAAAAGAAATTAAGAAAATGGCAGAAGAAGCAAAAGTTGCAATTCGTAATGCAAGAAGAGATGGAATGGAAGAATTTAGAGCAAAACAAAAGAAATCTGAGATAACAGAAGATGAATTAAGAGAAGCAGAAGATAATATACAAAAATTAACAGATTTAAAAATAGTAGATATAGAAAATATTTTAGAAAAAAAAGAAAAAGAAGTAATGTCTATATAAAATAATTAATAAACTATATAGGGGACCAATTTATGGAATTTAAAGAATATTTAAAAGAATATCAAAATATAGTAAATAGTCAATTAGAAAAATGTATAAAAAAAGAAGAATGCCCAGAAAAAATACTAAATGAATCTATGGAATATAGCCTAATGGCAGGAGGAAAACGATTAAGACCAATATTAGTAATTGCTACATATAAAGTGTTTAAAAAAGATTACGAAATATGTTTTCCCTATATATGTGCAATAGAAATGCTACATAATTTTTCATTAATTCATGACGATTTGCCAGAAGTAGATAATGATGATTTTAGACATGGAAAACCTACAAACCATAAAAAATTTAATCATCCTACAGCACTACTTGCAGGAGATGGATTATTAAATAGTGCATATAGTATCTTAGCAGACGAATTAGAAAATTCAATACAAAAAGATAGTAAAGAAGTTTTAAGAAATAAAATAAAAGCATTAAATGAACTTTCAAAGGCAATTGATAGAGTAATTGCTGGCGAATATGTAGATGTATTATATGAAGGAAAACAAGTAACAGACGATATATTAGATTATATACATATTAATAAAACAGGTGTATTTTTAAAAGCATGTGTGAGAATTGGAGCAATACTTGCAAATGCCTCAGAAGAAGACATAGAAAAATTATCAAAATATGCAGATAAAATAGGATTAGCATTTCAAATAAAAGATGATATTTTATCTGAAGAAGGAGATTCAAAAATAACAGGAAAACCTGTTGGAAATGACAAAGAATTAGGAAAGTGTACATATGTATCTAAATATGGCTTAGAAGGTGCCAAAGAAAAATTAAATCAAATAACAAAAGAAGCAATTGAAGAGCTAGAAAGCTATGGAGAAAAAATAGAATTTTTAAAACAATTAGCAAATTATATTAAAGATAGAAATAAATAGAAGGTGAAAGATAATTGGACGATAAGATTTTTCCTAAACACATTGCAATTATAATGGATGGAAATAGAAGATGGGCAAGAGAGCATAATTTAGACCCAAAACAAGGACATAAAGAAGGTGCAAAAACATTAGAAAATATTGTACGCTATGCAAATAAAATAGGATTAAAATACATAACAGTTTATGCATTTTCAACAGAAAATTGGAAACGTTCCGAAGAAGAAGTAGGAGCATTAATGTTATTACTACAAAGATATTTAGACGATTATTCTAAAAGAGCAGATACCGAAAATATTAAAGTAAAAATATTAGGAGACATTTCAGTTTTATCTAGTGGAATGCAAAAATCTATTATAAACTGTATGGAAAGAACTAAAAACAATACAGGAATAACATTTAATATTGCACTTAATTATGGTGGAAGAAATGAAATATTAAGTAGTGTAAGAAAAATTGCAAGTGAAGTAAAAAAAGGTAATTTAAATATAGAAGATATAACAGAACAAACTATATCAAATAATTTGTATACAGAAGGACAGCCAGACCCAGACTTACTTATAAGAACAAGTGGAGAATTGCGTTTAAGTAATTTTTTGCTATGGCAACTTGCATATACAGAATTTTTATTTATAGACAAACATTGGCCAGATTTTGAGGAAAAGGATTTGGATAATGCAATAGAAGAATTTCAAAAGAGAAATAGAAAATTTGGGGGAAAATAAAGAATGGATATAAAGCGCATATTAACTGGAATTATAGGATTTTTTATTACTGCAATTGTATTAATTTTTAGTAATAATATTATATTCGATATAGTAATTGCTGTTTTAGCTGCAATGATGCTATATGAATATAATAAAAGCTTTAAACATGGAAAAGCAAATCCAATAATGTGGGTAGAATATATATGTTGCGTTTTAATTGCAGGAATACATGTTATTCCATATGAAATAATGAAAATAATATTAATTCTTATAATACCTACATTTATATTAATTTTATTTTTACACATAATAATAACAGAAATGAAAAAATACAATATTATAGACATATCTATTACATTATTTGGAATAGCATATATATCAGTATTACTTGCTTTTGTTGCCTTATTAAGAGGCGAAGAAAATGGAAAAATATTGGTATGGTATATTTTCTTATCAGCATGGGGAACAGATACATTAGCATATGTGGTAGGAAGATACTTTGGCAAGCATTTCTTTAGTAAAATAAGTCCTAAAAAAACAATAGAAGGATGTGTAAGTGGAATAATAGGAGCAGTTTTATTTACAGTAATATATACTTTCTTTATAAATAAATTTTTAGGATTAAATATAAATTATTTATTAATAGTAGGATTTTCAGTAATATGGAGTATAGCAGGTCAAATAGGAGACTTTGCGGCATCAACAATTAAAAGATACACAGGAATAAAAGATTATAGTAACTTATTACCAGGACATGGAGGAATGTTAGATAGGTTTGACAGTGTAATTTTTATTGCACCATTTGCATACATTTTACTAACAATGTTCATATAAGAAATTTTATTATAATCAAAAAAGGGAGAAACAATGTTAACATTTATAATAAATGCAATAAAAATAATATTTGTATTAGGCTTTCTTATATTTATACATGAAGGAGGCCATTTTATTGTTGCAAAATTGTGCAAAGTTAAAGTAAACGAATTTGCATTAGGCTTTGGACCAACTATTTGGAAAAAGCAAGGAAAAGAGACAAAATATGCTTTAAGATTAATTCCCCTTGGTGGTTTTGTAAGTATGGAAGGAGAAGAAGAACATTCTGAAGAAGAGGGGTCTTTTAGTAAAGCAAATGTATGGAAAAGAATAGCTATAGTTGCAGCAGGTGCAACAGTTAATATACTTTTTGCAATATTAGTATTTTTTATTTTAGCATCTATACTACAAAAAAATATGTATTATGGATTAATAAGTACAGGAAGATTTTTAGGTTCAATATTTGAAAGTTTAAAAATGTTATTTACGGGAAATGTAGGAATGAATGACATGATGGGACCCGTAGGACTTTCAGCAGTTGTATCTTCTACAAAGGGAATAACAGATTTTGTATATATTTTATCTGTAATTTCTTTATCTTTAGGAGTAACAAACTTATTACCAATACCAGCATTAGATGGGGGAAAAATATTAATTTTATTAATAGAAGCAATAAGAAGAAAACCAATGAAAGAAGAATTAGAAATGAAAATACAAATGTTAGGTTTTGCATTTATAATAACACTTTCTTTAATTGTAACTTATAATGATATAGTACGAATTATATAATTAATAAAGGGCGACATAGTCGCCCTTTACTAATTTTTAACTAATTAGTCTGTTTATTTAATTTTTAAGAAATTTGGATTTGAAATATTTGTAATTTCTTTTATTACACTTCCATTATAAATGCTATTTTGTTCATCTTCTAAAGGAATATCAATTGTTACATTATAAACAAATTGTTCATCCAAATTATTTATAATATTTATATTAAATGTTACAGTTGAAGATATTGAATTTAATGAAACGTTAGATTTTGTAAGTAAGCTTCCATCAAGAGTTAGACTTTCACCATTGTTTGGAATAATGGCATTTTCCTTTATACCTTTATTTACAAATTCTAAAGTAACTGGCATTTGGCAAGTATTATAAAAATTGTATGTACTTGTATCTAAATTATCATCAGAATTTATTATATTGTAGTTTAAAGAATTAGAAATTAAATTTTCGTCTTTTAAATTTGATATGCCAAATTCGTTAATATCTTTATAATATAAACAAGGTGTTCCGCCTTTCTGGTAATTTATAGTTTATATTATCTATTGTTAGGCTTTTAATTGTATTAGATGAATTTAATTCATTTTCGTAATTGTTTTCTATATATATTGCAATATCTGTAAACTGATATATATTTAAATTCCATAAATCTCTATTTGTTTCATTATTTGTAGCATTTGCACTACTATATAATACTATTTTTTTTACGTAAAAAGTGTCATTTTCTGTTCCACTTGAAATAGAGGATAAATCATTTTCAAAATTTGTTTTAATTTTATATTTTTTATAAACAAAATTTAATAAAAAATATAAAACAAGTAAACATATTAAAACTAATATACATAGAATTTTAAATTTATTATTTTTAATTTTTCTTTTGTTTCTTGTACGTGAAAACATATATTACTCCTATTTTAAAAAAACTTTTTTATATCATATTATAAAATTGTATATTTTACAATATTTATTCACATTTTTTTCCGTTGACAAAAAACTACATAAAATGTAAAATTGTACTAGGTGAAACAAATGAAAATAGAAAGAAAAAAACTAATATCTATATGTGTTGCCTTTTTAGCTATAGGAATAATTTTATTTGCTATATTTATTAAATTGTCTTTTAAGGAAGAGGCTATAGCTACAAATAATGTAGAAGAAAGAACATATAAAAAAGCTAATATAAAAGAGTTAGATTTAAAAGAAGTAATTAATAAAAATATACAAAATCCTATTAAAGAAGAAATTACAACAGAAGAAATAGACCTAGAATATACAACTGTTTATCAAAATAGCAATGACCTTAGTAAAGGGGAAATTCAAGTTGTTCAAGAAGGTAGAGATGGAAAGCAAACTGTTGTAAATAAAAAAACATATAGAGGAGAAGAATTAATAAAAGAAGAGCAAACAGGTAGAATTGTTACAGTATCTTCAATAGATAAAATTGTAAAAGTTGGTATATGCGAAAATGTATCAAATTACAAAATAAAAAAAGGAGATACAGTATATGTTGCATCTGAAACCTTAAATGTAATGCAGGAAAAAGATAAAAACTCTAATAAAATAACAACACTTTCTAAAGAAAATGAAGTAAAAGTTTTACAAGTAGAAGGTGAATATGCAAGAATTTTATATAAATCTTACATAGGTTGGGTAGATGCAAATTGTTTAAAATCAAAAGAAGAACAAATTAGTAAAGATAATAAAACAGTTAATTTAAATAATACAAAAGAAAAAACAAAAAATCAGTTACTTGAAACATTAAATGAAGGAATGAAACTTAATAAGCCAAGTGGATTAACACTAAATCAGTTTAAAAATGTACTTTCAAATAACGAAAACGATACAAACAAAGTATTTAGTAATAATGCAGAATATTTTTATTATATAGAAAAACAATATAATATAAACGGTATATTTGTTGCAGCAGTAGGAATACATGAAAGCGGATGGGGAACATCTAAAATATCACTAGACAAAAAGAATTTATTTGGCTATGGAGCAAGTGATAGTAATCCATATAATAATGCATATTCTTTTAAAAGCTATTCAGAAGGAATAGACTTAATAGCAAGAGTATTTGTAAAATACTATATAAATCCAGCAGGTACAAAAATATATGATAATGAGACAGCATCTGGAAAATATTATTCAGGTCCAACATTAGCTAGCATAAATAAAAGATATGCAACAGATAAAAATTGGTATAAAGGTGTATATACCTGGATGGAATACTTATACAATAAATTATAAAAAATCAAAAATACATTAAAAAGCTTGCATTTTATGCAAGCTTTATGTTATAATAACAAACGTTAAATAAACACATAAAGCTAGTTTAAGAAGAGTGCTTAAAAAAAGCCTTCTTAAATGATAATACTTTATGGAAGTATAAAACTAAAAGGAGGAATTAAAAATGGCAGTAGTTGCAATGAAACAATTACTAGAAGCAGGTGTTCACTTTGGACATCAAACTAGAAGATGGGACCCTAAAATGGCTGAATATATTTTTCAAGCTAGAAATGGAATCCATATTATCGATTTACAAAAAACATCTAAAAAATTAGATGAAGCTTATAGCTTTGTTAAAGAACAAGCTGAGGAAGGAAAAACAGTACTTTTTGTTGGAACAAAAAAACAAGCACAAGAATGTATGAAAGAAGCTGCAATAAAAAGTGGAATGTACTACGTTAACCAAAGATGGTTAGGTGGAATGCTTACAAACTTTAAAACAATTAAAGCTAGAGTACAAAGATTAAAAGATTTAGAAGCAATGGAACAAGATGGTACATTTGATGTATTACCTAAAAAAGAAGTTATAAATCTTAAAAAAGAAATGGAAAAACTAGAAAAAAATCTTGGCGGTATTAAAGAAATGGAACAATTACCAGGAGTTATTTTCTTAGTTGACCCTAAAAAAGAAGAAACAGCTATAGCAGAAGCTAAGAAATTAAATATACCTGTTGTAGGTTTAGTAGATACAAATTGCAATCCAGAAGAATTAGATTATCCAATTCCTGGAAATGACGATGCAATTAGAGCAGTTAAATTAATAGCAGATGTAATGGCAAATGCTATTATAGAAGGAAGACAAGGAGAAACATTTGAAACAGTAGAAGAAGATATTAATGAAAAAACTGCAGAAAATGAAGAAAAAAGCATGGAAGAAACAGTAGCAGAAACTGCAGAAGAATCAACAGAGCAAGAATAATAATCTAACAAAAAAATATTAATACTTAACAATGTAAGGGGCAGGGTTATACTCGTGCCCTTTGAAAAATAAATATAAATTTTTTTAAGGAGGAAATTATAATGATTACAGCAAGCCAAGTTAAAGAATTAAGAGAAATAACAGGTGCAGGAATGATGGACTGTAAAAAAGTTTTAACAGAAACAGATGGAGATATGGAAAAAGCAATGGAACTTTTACGTGAAAGAGGAATAGCAAAAGCAGCAAAAAAATCAGACAGAATAGCAGCAGAAGGATTAGTAGAGTGCTATGTTTCTGAAAATGGAAAAATAGGTTCAATAGTAGAAGTAAATGCTGAAACAGATTTTGTTGGACAAAACGAAGAATTTAAAACATTTGTTAAAGATATAGCAAAACAAGTAGCTGAAAAGAATCCTGCAAATGTAGAAGAATTATTATCACAAGAATCAATAGTAGAAAGTGGAAAAACTATTAGAGAAGTTTTAACAGATAAAATAGCTAAAATTGGAGAAAATATGAATATTCGTAGATTTGAAAGATTTGAATCTAATGGATTAGTAGAAAAATATATTCACGGAGATGGTAAAATAGCTGTTTTAGTAGATTTTGCTAAAGGAGATGCAGGAGTAGCAAAAGACATATGTATGCAAATAGCAGCTGCAAGACCAGAATATTTAAAAAGAGAAGATGTACCAGCTGAAAGAGTTGATAAAGAAATGGAAATATTAAAAGCACAAGCTATGAATGAAGGAAAACCAGCTGAAATAGCAGAAAAGATGGTACAAGGAAGAATAGGAAAATTTTACGGAGAAATATGCTTAGTAGAGCAAGACTTTGTAAAAGATTCAGATAAAAAAGTTGCAAAGGTATTAGAAGAAAATGGTGCAGAGATAGTAAAATTTGCAAGATTTGAAAAAGGTGAAGGAATAGAAAAGAAAGAAGAAAACTTTGCAGAAGAAGTTGCAAATCAATTAAAATAAAATTTAAATTTAAAATAGGCTATTTAGAGTAGCCTATTTTTTTTAAGATAGTTTTACAAAGACTTAAGATTTTACAATGTTCTAAATAATGTTAATATAATGTCTACTTTTTTGACTGTTAAATTTATATAAGTAGTACATAAAAGCAGAGAAAAAGTAAAATCTTTAAAATACTAATTGACAAAAATTCCAATTTAATAGATAATATAAAAAGCACAAAAGATAAAAGTTTATAGGTTACAAAGGAGGAAAATTTAATATGTATGTATTTAACAGAATTACTGTTAATCCACAATTACCAAAAGAAATTAGTAAATTATCAGAAATAGCCAATAATTTATGGTGGTCTTGGAATACAGAATTTCTAAGATTATTCAAAAAAATAGATAAAGATTTATGGGAAAATATAGAAAAAAATCCTACTAAATTTTTAAAATTAGTATCTCAAGAACGTTTAGAAAAAGCAGCAAAAGATTCAAAATTTTTGGAAGAATATAATACAGTTGTAAATAATTTTGAAAGTTATATAAATAGTAAAAATACATGGTTTTCTAAACAATATCCAAAAAATAAAGAAAATTTAATAGCATATTTTTCAGCTGAATATGGATTAGACGAGACTATTCCTATTTATTCTGGTGGACTTGGTATTTTATCTGGAGATCATCTTAAATCTGCTAGTGATTTAGGACTTCCTTTTGTTGCCGTTGGACTTTTATATAAAGAAGGATATTTTAATCAAAAAATAAATAAATATGGAGAACAAGAAAATGAATATATAAGGGCAGATTTAAATAATATGCCAATAAATCCCTTAAAAGATAAAAGGGGAAATGAAGTATATGTAGAAATTGATTTGCCACAAGGAAAATTAAAATTAAAAGCTTGGAAAATTAATGTTGGAAGAATAAATTTATATTTAATGGATTCAGATATAGAAGAAAATCCAGAAGAATTGCGAAATATAACATTAAAGTTATATGGTGGAGACCAAGAAATGAGAATTAAGCAAGAAATAGTTCTTGGAATGGGTGGAGTAAAACTTTTAAAACAATTAGGTCTAAGCCCTACAGTATACCATATGAATGAAGGACATTCTTCATTTTTAACTATTCAATTAATAAAAGATTTAATGGAAGAAAAAGAAATATCATTCGAAATGGCAAGAGATATTACATCATCTAAAACTGTATTTACAACGCATACACCAGTTCCAGCAGGAAATGATATATTCCCATTAGATTTAGTAGAAAAGTATTTTAAGGATTTTTGGACAAAAATTGGATTAGATAGAGAAAGCTTTTTGAAACTTGGAATGAAGCCAACTGATGAATTACAAGATGGCTTTAATATGGGAATACTTGCACTAAAAATTGCTGGAAAGAAAAATGGTGTAAGTAAATTGCATGGAGCAGTTTCAAGAGAGTTATTTGGAGAGGTATGGCCAAATATTGCTGCCAATGAATCTCCAATAGGATATGTAACAAATGGTATTCATACATGTTCATGGCTTGCACAAAATTTAAAACAATTATATAACGAATATTTAATTCCATATTGGCAAGATAATATGCAGGAAGATGAAGTATGGGAAAAAATAAAGGATATTCCAAATGAAAAACTATGGAAGCAACATCAACTAAGAAAAGAAAAAATGCTAAAAATGGTAAAAGAAAATACTACTCAAAGATTAAAAAGGAATGGAATACCTTACGAAGAAATACACGAAATAGTATCTAAAATAGATCCAAATGCTTTAACAATAGGATTTGCAAGAAGATTTGCACCATACAAAAGAGCGACATTAATTTTTAAAAACTTAGAAAGAATAACTCAAATTTTAAATGATGAAAAAAGACCAGTACAAATTATATTTGCAGGAAAAGCTCATCCTCAAGATGGTATAGGACAAGACTTAATTAAGTACATAAATGAGCTTGCAATGAAACCACAATTTAAAGGAAAAATTTTTGTATTAGAAAACTACAATATAGGAATGTCTAGATATTTAATAAGTGGATGTGACGTATGGTTAAATAATCCAAGAAGACCAATGGAAGCATCTGGTACAAGCGGACAAAAAGCTTCTGTAAATGGAGTAATAAACTTTAGTGTATTAGATGGTTGGTGGGCAGAAGGATATGACCAAACTAATGGATGGACAATAGGAACAAATACAGAATATACATCATACGAGGAACAAGATAAAGCAGATAGCGAGAGTTTATATAGCACGTTAGAAAATAAAATAATACCATTGTACTATGAAAATATAGAAAATAATATACCTACAAAATGGGTAGAAATGATGAAAAATTCTATTATAACAACTGGAGGAAAATACAGTACACAAAGAATGGTAATGGACTATGTAAATAATATGTATATTCCTTTATGCAACCTATATAATAATTATTATTCTACATTAGAAAATGTTGCTCAGTATAGTTCTTGGAAATCAGACCTAATGAATTCATGGGATAAAATAGAAATAAAACAAGTTAATAATTTATCAGAAATATCTATAGATGCAGGAAATAATATAAATGTAGAATGTGAAGTGAAATTGCCAAATATATCTGTAGAAAATATAGAAACAGAAGTATATTATGGAAAAATAAAAGAAAATGGAATGGTAGACGATATAACAATAATACCAATGAAGCTAAAAGAAAGTAATGAAAAAGACCATGTATATAAATACGAAGCTAAAATTGAATTATCAACAGGTGGAGACTATGGTTATACTTTTAGAGTAATGCCAAAGCATAATATGTTATTAGAAAGTGCTAATTTAAATCTTATAAAATGGATAACAAAATAAGTTTATTTGTTCTTTTATAAATTTAATTAAATTAAAAAAATATTTGGAGGTAACAAAAGATGAAAATAGTTGAAGCTGTAAGAGAGAGAGAGAGAGAGAGAGAGAGCAGTAATTTAGAAAATGCAAAAGGAGTAACATTAATTGCGCTAGTAATTACAATAATTGTGCTTTTAATTTTAGCAGGAGTAGTTTTAAATACGGTTTTAGGAAATGACGGAATAATAGCAAAAGCACAGCTTGCAAGAGAAAAAACAAATCAAGCACAAAGAGAAGAACAAGAAAAATTAAATGAGTTAGAAAATGAGTTAGCAAATTATTCAACAAGAACAAATAATAATAATTTAGCAAGTACAACAATATATCCAGAAGGAACAGAAACCGAGCCACCTACGATAAATATTTCTGACAGAATTGAAATAGATAATCCATATCCAGGACATAAAATATATACAAGAGCAGAGATAAAAATAGATGATACATGGGGAGAAACTGGTTGGGTATATTTAACTCGGTTATGGTGCGTCATATGGTGTAAAAGCAAGTCAGTTGGTTAATGAAAATAGCGATAAAATAGTTGTACAAACTGGAAACACTGGTTTACAGGGTACTTCTTCAGATTCAGGAAATCCATTTGGTGAAAAAGCATGTCAATCAAATGGTGGTGCATATACTAGTTTACCCTATAGATTAATTGTAACATGTTTAGATTAAAGTTCTTTCTTAAGTTAAATAAAATCAAAAAAATATATGTTTTATTCGTTTTCCCAACTGCGCACAACTAATTACCTTTTAGCCTTTAAAGCCTGAAAGTCTAAAAGATAATTATTTGTAGCTTGTCGGTCCCCACTTACCCACTTCATAAAACATATATTTTTCTTTTGCAAGTTATTGCTTTTACTTACATATTTAGTGTATAATTTGAAAAAGATAAAAGATAATTGGAGGTAACAAAGGATGAAAATAGTTGGTGCTGTAAGAGAGAGAGAGAGAGAGAGAGAGAGAGAGAGAGAGAGAGAGC
>CANRKA010000012.1 GCA_947631025.1 uncultured Clostridia bacterium
GAGCCAGGAGGGGTTCGAACCCCCGACCCCAGGCTTAGAAGGCCTGTGCTCTATCCAACTGAGCTACTGACCCATTTTCTTCAAATGCAGTTATTATAATACCATTTTTTTATTTTTCTGTCAATAGTGAATAACCCATTTTTTAAAATTTCCACATAGTTTTCCACATTATCCACTATAATTTTTACTTTTATATTGGGCTTTTTGGTGTGTGAATATATGTTCTGTGGATTTATTTTTATTTTATTCCACAATTATGAGTAGAATTTTTTTATAATTTTATTTTTTTATAATTTTAAAAGGTCTTATCTTAATTAATTTAGATAAGACCTTTTTGTTTTATATTTGATAAAATGCTTTATATGTTTTAAATGCTGAGTATAAATCTAGTTTGCTTGTGACTTCGTATGGTGCATGCATTGAAAGTACTGGAACTCCACAATCTATTACGTCCATTCCTTTATCTGCTAAGATATAGGCTATTGTTCCGCCTCCTCCTACATCTACTTTTCCTAATTCAGATATTTGGTATCTTATGTTATTGTTTTCTAGTATTTTTCTTATTTCTGCTACAAATTCTGCATTTGCATCTGATGCTCCAGATTTTCCCCTTGCACCCGTGTATTTATTCATACATATTCCATTTCCTAAATATGATGCGTTATTTTTTTCTGATACGTTTGCATAAATTGGGTCGAAACCTGCATCTACATCTGCTGAAAGCATTTTTGATTTTGTAAATACTTTATCTAACATATTTGGCTTATTTTCGTTTGTTTTATTTAATAGTTCAGATATAAATGTATCAAACATATGTGATTCCATTCCTGTATTTCCCATACTTCCTATTTCTTCTTTGTCTACTATCATACATACTGCTGTACGTGTAGGATTTTGAATATTCATTAATGCTGTTAAAGATGCATAGCAACATATTTTGTCATCTTGTCCATATGCAGCAATCATACTTTGGTCTAATCCCATTGTTCTTGCTTTAAATGCAGGCACTATTTCTATTTCTGAACTTAAGAAATCTACCTCTGTAATTCCATATTTCATATTTAATAAATTTAATATATTTAATTTTACTTTTTCTGCTACTTTTGTTTCTTCGTTTCCATAAGGAATGCTACCTATTAATAAGTTTAAATCTTCTCCATCTATACCGTTTTTTAGCTTTTTTTCCATTTGATCTTGTGCTAAATGTGGCAATAAGTCTGTTATTGTAAATATAGGGTCGGCTTCATCTTCTCCTATACATATATTTACTTTTTCTCCATTTGTTTTAACAATAACACCATGTATACTAAGTGGAATTGTTGTCCATTGATATTTCTTTATTCCTCCATAGTAATGTGTTTTAAAATATGCTAAACCATTATCTTCATATAATGGATTTGGCTTTAAGTCTAGACGTGGAGAGTCTGCGTGTGCACCTATTATATTTAATCCATTTTCTAGTTTTTCGCTTCCTATTATTGCTAAATATACTGCCTTTTCTCTATTTACAAAATATACCTTGTCTCCCTGTTTTAATGTTTCTGTTTCTTCTATATTTTTAAATCCATTTTGTTTTGCTATTTCTATACTATTTTGTACTATTTCTCTTTCTGTTTTTCCTTTATTTAGAAACTTAATATATCCGTTAGCATATTCAAAAATATTATTTTTTTCTTCCTCACTTGCTATTTCCCAACCATTTTTCTTTTCATTAAAAAGTCTTTTCTTTAATTCTTCTGCTTCACTCATTTTTATACCTCCTATAAATTATTATTTGTTATTTTCGAGTATATCACTAATATAAATTTTTTTCTATTATTTTTGCAAAAAAGTGAAACTTTATTCAATAGACCAGTCTCAAAAGTCGACAAAATGTCGAATTTTATCACTATATCAAAGATAATTTTTCTTGACTTTTTAATTTTTATATTTTATAATATTATGTATACTTTTTTGAAGCTACATTATGTAGCATAATCAAAATTTAGCATGTATTGTACCTTGAAAACTTATTTTTATTTTAAAGGAGGTTTCTTTTATGAAATTCAAACGGTTAATTGCTTTTATTTTAGTTTTATCAATGTTTAGCTTTTATTTACAACCTATTACATCTTTTGCAGAGACTAATAGTACAATATTTTATGAAGATGCAAATTATCTTCCTAGATATGCAGAATATGATGGTGTTTGGTTATATTACCATGTAGGCGAAAATACCTATACTTTTAAGTTTAATGAAAATATAACTCAAGCTGCATGTAATACAGACTACACATTATGGGTTGAAACTGAGGCAAAACTTATTTATTTTATTTCTTATGAACTTGAGCAAGATAATATGATAGCATACAAGGATCTTGAAAATGCTTATTTAATTTTAGACCCATATGGATATACTACAAATCACAGATTATATGATGATCCTTACAACACATATACTCTTGCGGATTACGATGCTATGTTAAATAATATTGCCGCCTTTAAAACCTATAATGATGATTCTTACTACATTTATCAATACTCAAAAGCAGCACATAATCCTGTTGTTACTACCGAGGCTTCTACAGTTACTACTGAGGCTCCTGTTACTACTACTGAAGCTCCCGTAGTTACTACTGAAGTTCCTGTTACTACTACCGAGATTCCCGTAGTTACTACTGAAGTTCCTGTTATTTCTACTGAGGCTCCTGTTATTGCTACTGAGGCTCCTATAGTTACTACTGAGATTTCTGTCGCTACTGAAACTCCTGTAGTTACTACCCAGGCGCCTGCCATTGATAATCAAAATATTATTAGCATATCACCTAAAGCTCCTGTGCTAAAAGTATCTAATTCTGGAAATAAAATTATTTTAAAAAGTAATAATGAAGAGATAAAAAGTGTTATTTTTAAAAAGAAATTATCAACATTAATTTACAGAAAAGTAACTGAAAAAAATGTAAAGAATGTTTATTTTACAAAAAAGGGTACTGTAATCTTTTTAAATAAAAATAACAAATTATATTATTTTAAAGGATTAAAGAAAAAACTTTTAGCAAGTAAAGTTTCTTGTGTAAAAACAAAGAAAAAATTTGCCACAAAATATGTTCTAAAAAAAGGCAAAAAAGTAACTATAAAAATTTAATATAGAAAATATACATGCTAAATTGGGATAATTTCCCATAAAACAAAGCCAAAGCTTCACATTTGTGAAGCTTTGGCTTTTATTTTTATAGTACTTTTTTCTTTATTAAGTATACTCCTCCTGCTAGTACTAGTGCTGATACAGTTCCTATTATTACCCATATAGTTATATTGTAATATTCTTCGTTACCAAATGGTTGTATTACTTGTACTTCTTCTGCAAAATCTGAATCTGGTTCTAACATTGATGCTAAAGTAACTGGGTCTAAGTTTCCTGGTATTGATAATATGTAATTATCGGTATATTTACTGTCTCCAAAAATACTATTTGATTTTGGTATTCCTCTTCCATTTTTTATATCTGATAATAAATTATTTTCAATACTATAACTTCTTCTTCCTGCTGTGTTTGTTGATTGTATAATTTCTGTATCATTATTATATGTTAATAAATCATCACTACTTGCAGATGATAATGTTTTTGTTAATGCTAAGTATACTGGCTTTGTAGTTTCTCCTGGTTTTAGCTCAGCTAATAATGGACTTTTATCCTTCGTTTTTATCTTAGTACTTATTTTATCTACATTTTCTACAAAATTATTATCTTTATCTAATAATTTCTTTAATTCCTCATTATCATAAATTTCCCAGTATTTACTATTTTCTGCACCTTCTTCATTATATAATTGTACTGAAGAATCAAATGTTAAATTATTATCTACATAGTCTACTATTACATCTGCTTTTGTAGTTACAACGTTACCATCTATATTTCCATAATCATAGAATTTTCTATTTGCAGACATATAATCTACTTCGCCTGTATTTGTTACAGTAAATTTATATGTAACAGTTAATTTAGAACCATAAATTAGGTTTTCGTCTACTATTGGTTGAACATATCTATCTGTCCAAGATACACTTTGTGCTCCTTGTGAACCATCTATTAAAGTTGTTCCATCTGTTGCAACTAAGTTAATATGGTCTACACTTTTTTCAATTGTTAGCTCTGAACGAGGTCTTTCTGCTAAACCAAAATTCATAACATTTTCTATATTATATTCATGAGATGTTGTAGCTGTATTTCCAGCCCATCTTAATGGTGCACAGAAAGTTGCAGTTTCTGCAGTATTTGAATATACCTTTTCATAGTCTTCTAGGCTTTTTGCAGAACTATTTGTTAAACTCTTTGTATCTCCATAATTTGATGTTGTCATTTTTGTATCTGTGTCTTTTGCTACAGATTTATTTTCGAATCCCTTTTCATTATTTTCTTTTATATACCAATAGTTATCTTCTCCATTTGGTACATTTCCATTAACTAACTCTGTTTTAAAATAGGTTGCTCCTGTTGTGTCTATTGTAGATTTATAGTCTTGTGCATTATAGATACCTGTTAGGCCATCTCCATAGGTAAATCTAATTTTGTAATTATTACTTGGTATAAATCCTTTAAATGTATAGTTTCCTTTTTCTGACCTTGTTTCTGCTTTATTCCACTGTTTTCCATCATACACATTTATTACGTTTTCTCCATCTACTAACTCTACTTTTACGTCAATTTCCTTATCATTTCCTTTTTTGTATTGTCCATCTCCATATCTAGTTTTTTGTCCAGATATGTTAGAATTCTTTTGCTCTGTTGCATCTTCAAATACTATTCCTGATAGAGTTCTTATGTTTTCATCTACCCCTAATTTTATTCCTAATGCACGCCTTGCATCATCTTCTTTATTAAAGAATCCTAATATCTTTTTTACATCTGTGCTTGACCTAATATTTGCAACATAATCTTGCATATTAATATTTCCTGCATTAGAGTCTTCATCTACTTTACCTGCATTATGATTTTGAATTCCATGACCATTTTCATAAATATCTCCATTATATTTACTTCCATAGCTTTCTATTTCTGCAATAGTTTCAAATGTTCTTAATAATTCATTACCCTCTTCTATTACATTTGCAATAGTCTCTCTACTTAAATGCAATCTTATTTTTATTTCTACAGATTTTCCTTGCTCAACTTCTACTTGTCCTATAGATATATTGCTTTTTCTAAAGATATTATCTTTTCCGTCTTGCACTACGTTTCCTAAATTTATCTTATCTCCATTTATTTCTATACCATCAAAATTACTGTTATAGAAGTAATTAAAGCTATTTAACACTGCAATAAAGTTATCTTTAGATTCATTTGTTATTGTTACTTTATAGTTTGCCCATACACTTAATTCGTTTTCACCTGTATAATTGTAATCTGATTCTTTAAAGAATACATCTTGATTTGCAAGTGTTTCGCTTATAGTTCCTCCATTTATAGAATTTAGTGTTTGTTTTACACCATTTATACTAACATCCATAGATTCTAACTGATTTTTCATGGTTAAATCAAATTCTCTTTTTACAAGACCTAAGTTTAAATTGTCTTTATATGGTGTCATAATATTTACTTGTTCAGGAGAATTATTTCCTATATATGCATTTATTCCAAATCCATCTGATATATAATTAACATCCTTTCGCTTTCCGTTTTCGTCTATAAGAGACACACTTGAGCTATTACTACTGTTTATTTCTTTAAATGTATTATTAAAACTATCTCTTGACTTACTTAATCCATCTTCCTTCAATTCAGTCGCGTATGAGTCATTTTCATTATAAGTTGCATTAAAGTCTACAATTACATTATGCTCATCAGTTATTTTTCCATCCTTAAAATGTGCTGCATATTTTATATTTTCGTATTCCTGTCCATTATATGTAAATTTAATATAGTAAGATGTTTCTACTTTTTCCATTTTGCCTGTTTCAGGATTTTTAATATATTTTTCACTTATAATTTCACCTGTTACAGGATTTATCTCGTAAATCTTATAAGGTAAATAATTAAATGTGTATTCTCCATTAGCGTTCGTTGTTTTAACTGAATTGTATATTTTTCCTGTATCATCAATGATTTCTGCCGGTGTTCCATCTAAATTTACTAATTCAACTTTTACACCCTCTACAGCTTCACCCGCATCGTACATTTTATTTCCTGGATTTGTTACTTTTCCACTATTATAGTCTTTTTTATCTATAAATACTTTACCACTAATTGGATATGTAGTTCTAATTTGGATAGGTTCTTTTCCTTCTACACTATTGCTTACATAAGCAATCTCTAATGGATTTGTAACATCAACTCTAAAAGTAACATACACATCATAGTAACTTGGACTATTTGGATCAGTATATCCTTCTATTGTCTTATTAGGTGGAGGAGTAATTGTTAGTGTTCCATCAGTATTTTTAGTAGCTGTACCTCCTTGTATTGATTCATAAGTTAGCCCTTGTCCAGGTGAATCTATAACACTATAATCTAATTTAATGCTATTTTTTCCTACATTATAGAACCTTATACCATATGTTATTTTATCTCCATTCATTACTGCTAACTCTGGAACTTTATTATCTATGCTAATTCTATCTGGATCTCCTACTGGAATACTCTCATCTATTGTTGCTGTTGGTTGATCACAAGTTATAAGTCCAGCATTAATATCACTACTCATATGTTGTATTGAATAAACATATTTTGTTACTGCATCTTGTCTATTTACTTCTACATCGTTATTTACATAACTTTTGCTTTCTGTATATGCTTTAGCATCTTCAACTTTAAAAGATATATTTACATATCCATAACAAGCTGAGTTTTCTCCTTTTGTTCCCTTTGCAGCCAATTTATCTAAATAATGATTTATATCTTTATTCCATATATTTCCAGTATCACTATCTGTAGCTTCAGCATGTTGGCTACCTACTATCTTTCCACTACATCCTTCTGTGTTTGTTCCATTACACCAAGCATTATTAGTACTTATTGCAGTTGCAATAGGATATCTAATAGGAGTACCCTCTTCTTTCGTTCTAGTTGAATCACCATCAAGCATTTTTTGTCTTTCCATTAGTCCATCTCCGTAGTAATAAGCCCAGCCTTCTTTATGATCCAAATCAACTTCAATTACATTTATTAACTCATTCTCTAAACTCTTATCAGTATAATGCACTGTTTTGTTATCCTCTGTAACATAAGTACGACACTCTCCATCTTTTGTCCAAAATCCATGTGGACAATGCTTATGTACAGAAATATAGTTATAATTATATGTTTTACCCGGTCCTGAGCAAATTGGCATTTGATAAGTTCCCGCTGGAGGAGTTACCTCTCCATTAGGGTAAGTATTACTATACCATGCAGCTTTTCCATGATATGTTTTTGTAATTTCTCCTAATCCTTCTCCTGGTGTATCACATATATATCCATTAGAGTTTACATACTGTTCATCTGTAGATAAAGCTTTTTTTATTGACTCAGCATTATTAAAATCTATTTCATCTTCTCCTGTGTTTAATAAATATATTGCATATTGTATTGTATCTCCATTTGAAATATTAATTCCTCTTATGTCTTGGTCTGGTAAGCTTGTAGAATTTTCGTCAATTGTTGGCATGCTAACAGTTTCTTCGCTACCATCTGCATGTACAATTTTTTGTATATATTTTTTAGTTTTTAACTTACCCGTAGAAGTTTTACCTTTCCATTTAACAATACAATGAGCATCTTCAGAAGAAGAATCGCCATACGTTAGCTTATATCTTACAAGACGTTGTGGTGGTGATGTTTCTGGTTCTCCATCTTCTGATCCTACAGTATATTTAGTTCTATTAAACCAATAAGATGTCACACCATATACATAAAATTTTCCTCCTGTACAATTTCCACCTTTAGTTGTACCTGATACTTCTATATAAAGTCCGTGTTTCTAGTTCTTCTTTTGTTACATCACCCTCTAAACCCATTCTTATATAAATTTTTACATTACCTGGTTTTGAAATTGTTCTTTCATCACCTATGTTTTCTACTGTTCCTGATTCTTTATATTTAAATTGAGTTAATGCCTTTCCTATTTTCTTTCCATCTTCATTAGCTCTATATACTTTTAATGTAACCTTTTCTCCAGATGCTAAAGCTGATTTATTAAAGTCAACATAATTATATCTTATTACAGCAAAGTTTCTTGATACATTATTATTTGTTTCAACTTCCATTTCCTTATTTATTTTATATATAGATCCATTATCATTATTTTTTATAGATAAATTTAAATCTAATTTATTATTATTAGGTTTAAAGTTTTCCGCTTCATTTTTTAATAACTCTTCCTTATTATCATCAACTTTTTCACCTATTGACAGTGCATTATAATAAGGGAACTCATTTACTTTTAAACCTTCCTCCTTTGTATCATCAAATTCTTTAAAACCCTCTCTACCTCTAAATGCGTCATTATATATTCTCGCTCTTCTTCTCTCATTTAATGTCCAAATTATATTTTTGATTGTTATAGTTGGATCATTTCTGTATTTATTTAAGACAAATGCTGTCAATGGCGTAAGATCATAGTCAGCATACTCCTCATATTGGATTGGACAATAATCCCATGTAGGTCTTCCATGATCACGACAGAAAATATATTTTTCAGCTGTTGTAGTTGCATCAGAGTTATATATAAATGGAGAAAAAGCATTATTATTGTGATCTAGTACAAAAGTATCTTTTGCGTATACTTTCGTACTAGAAAATATTCCAATTATTAAAGCAAATGTCATTATTATAAGTTTTGTTATAATCTTTTTCTTTGTTTTATTCATTTTATTCCCCTCCTTTCTCTTTATACTTTTAATACTCTCTTATTTATTTCATAAGCAGATACACATATTAAAGCCATTATTGATAAAGTTAATGTAATATATGTTATAGGTCCACCTGTTTTTAGTCCTAATATAACATTTGCACTAGATTGGTCGTCTTCGTTTTCTTTATTATTTCCTGGTATTGAATCTATGTCTTCTTGACCATATTCATTATAATCTTCTGCTATTTCTGCAGTATTACATACAATACCATTATCATTTTCTGTCATATTTTTTGTTAGTACTAATGTAATTGTTTGGCTTTCTCCTGGATTTATTATTTTGTCTTCTAATGCTTTTGTTTCTATTTTATTTCCAGATGTATACCAGTCTTTATTTAATTCTGTTGAAAAGTCAAATTCTGTAGGCAAATAATCTACTATTTTGCTTGCATAACCTGGTATATCTCCTTCATTTGTTACTGCTATTTCGTATTCTACAGCTACTTTAGTATTATTAATATATTTGTAATCTAGGTCTATTTTTGCAAGATTTGTATCATAACTTTTTACTTTACTTGTTTTTGTGTTTACCATTGATATTTGTGTTACTTTTTTACTTAGGCTTAAATCAAATTTATTTCCTTCTATTAAACCTATATTTATATTTGCTATGCTTCTGTCTGTAATATTTATTGTATTTGATGTTGCAACTTCTTTTCCTTCAAACTTACCTTTAATTACATTTGAATTTGCACTTTCTTCTATTCCTTCTTTTTGGTATGTTGTTAATGTATATTTGTTTGTATCATATTCAAATATTACTGTGTAATTTCCCTTTGTTAATCCTTCTAATGTATATACACCGTTTTCTTGTGTTGTTGTACTTTTTACCGCTTGTCCATTACTATTTATTGCTTTTACTGTTATTCCTTGTAGCTTATTTTCGTTTTCTCCCATTTCTCCATTTTTATCGTTATCTAACCATGCTGTTCCAGATATTTTGAATGTTTCTTCTGTTGTATTTCCTCCAGGATTACTTGGGTTACTTGGATTGTTTGGATTATCTTCGTCATCTTCATCATCATAATCAAACTCATATGGTTCTAACTTATATTCAAATTCTTTTTCATAATTTATTTGGTCAATAATAATTCTATTTTTTATATTAACTTCTTCTTCACTTTCATAATCTACATTAATTGGGGCTTCAATTTCTAATATTAAAGTTCCATTTGCAGGTATTTCCAGTAAAATACTTAAATGATTATCATAATATGACCTTGTGCATATTATATCGTCATCTTTGTCAGATGTTATTTCATCATCTAATACTAAAGTTCTTCCATCAACTTTAATAGCTATATCAGAAAATTCAAATTCATCTGCAAAATAAATATATGGTGTTATTTGCTGACTTATTGTTCCACTATTTTTAAATTCTAATCTATAGTTTATGCTATCTCCAACTTTAATGTATGAAGAATTTGCAATATTAGAAGATACATCTACACTAGTATTTGCTTTTCCTACATAAAATGCTGTAGATTTAATACTTTCATTTCCTTCATTTGATGCAATATTTGCTGTAAATGAATATATTCCATTATTTTCTAATGGTGTTACAACTAACTCTATTTCCATTATTGAATATTTCATTTCATCCATCGCTATTTTAAGCTTTCTTGTGCTTTTTGAATATGAAACAGCGTCTTCGCCTAATTCTTCTCCTTCTGCCAAAACAGTACATCTATTATATTCAAATTCTTCAGGTATATAAATCTCAATTGAGAAGTTATGTAAGTTTGGATTTTCGTTTTCTGGATTATTTATTTCGGTCCTTGCAGTGTTCATAACAAATATAGCTTCTTCATTTAATTTTACTATGTTTGAGTCGTCAGAATAACTAAAAATTATATTATCAAATAATCCACTTTGAATGGCCGTATTTAAAGTGTTTGTATATACTGTTTCTGAATTATCACAATTTATGCTAGCAACTACCTCGTTTTTAGAGATATTTTCTTTGGCATACATATATATTTTTACTACTTCTGTACTATTAACTTTAATAGAATCAATTTTTACTGTAGCATTACTAACTTCCTCTTGTATGAAAAATTCATTAGTGTGTACTCCATCTATTTCGTCTGTTGCATATAACATTCCATCTGGTACGTCCATATTTACTACAACATTTCTTGCATCTTCTGTTCCAGTATTTTTTATTGTAACAGTATAAGTTACATAATTACCAACATATGCTGTTCCTTCTACTAAGCTATCTTCTAATGTAGCTGTTAATACTGGTCCATTTCCTGTACTTAATGCTACTGGTGTTGCAGATGATGATTGTATTGTAGCTGTTGTATTAGATTCTGCTACTGCATATTTCATAAATTCTGTTCCGTTTAAATCTGCTATTTCGTTTGAGAAATTAGCACCTTCTACATATTCTACATTATATGAAGAAATTGCTTTTTCTCCATATTCTAGGTTTGCAGGTAATTGTATATTATATGTAAAGTTTAATTCTCTTCCTTGCTCAATATTATCGTTTATTACTATTAAATATAGTTTTGAATTTTCTGTTGGTTCTGTTTTCCATCCATTTTCTACATTATTTTCATCACTTGTTGCATTTAAATTTTCACTATAAAATACTGTGCAATTAGCATTTTCTAGTGATGTTACTTTTGATACAAATTTTGTATCTATTGTTGAGTTATATTTATCTCCTTTGCTTGGTATGTTTCCTAATACCTTTGCATTACTTATTGTTGTATTATTGTTATTTATTACTGTTAATGTATATTTTGCATTTATTGTTTCTACGTTTCTTTCAAGTACTCCTTCTTCTTCTTGACTTTCTATAGATGTTGCTACTTCTCCTGTTTTTTCGTTTGTAACACTGTTTAATGTTATTACACCTGTTGGTGCTGAAATATTTACATTTGTAGCTGTTATACCGTTATTTTCTAATGCAATTGCTTTTTCGTTTGTATAACTCATTACTACTTGTGTTTGTTTACTTGCAGATGTTTTTCTTAATGTAATATCTGTATTTAATACTATTGTTATTCCTTTGTTTCCATCTGTTATATATTGTGTTTGTTCTCCTGTTAGTGCTAAGTTTAATATTCTTCTATTTTCTATATTTATAGATGTTATTTGCATTTCATTTCCAAATAATATATTTGCAGATTTTATATTTACACTTTCTACTTCTTCTGGTAATTCTATTCTTATTGTAGGATTTTTGTATAAATCATCTGTTATATCATCTGCTTCTAATACAGCTCTTATTTCTACATCTTCATTTTTTACTACTGTAGATAATTTTTCTTTTCCTATTTGTACTGTTGCTTTTGATGTTGTTTCTTGTAAGTTTGTATTTGCAACTAATTCTTGTACTTTTTCTCCATTTACTGCTCCTAATAAAGTACTTTCTATTGTTCTAAATGCCTTTTTTTGTTCGAATGTGTAATTACTTGTTGCTGATATTGCTTTATTATTTATAATAGAAATTATTCCTTCTGCTACTGGTTTACTTGTAGTTATGCTTATATTTGAAACTGGCGCATTATACTCAAAAACATAGTTTCCACTTTCGTCTAACTTTGTTTCTTTGTTTATTGTTCCTACTAAATTATTAGAACTATATATATCTATTTTTCCTTCTGTTCCTAATATTTTTTCGAAGTTTTCTTTGCTTATTTTTGTATTTTTATATAAAGTATTTACTTCTGCTTTTTTTGCGTTTTCTTCTACATAGCTATCTAAATTTTGTGCAAATGTTATATTTTCTACAGAATCTGCATAACTTACATTTGCTACCCACATAGAATTATATTGTGTTTCGTATACAGAGTTTGCATATATATATCCTTTACCTATGTTTTGTGTTCCATATATTCCAAAATCTACATTATTTACAGTTAATTCTATTGGTTGTTCATTTTCTGCAGTTGCGTTTACTGTGCTATTATTTAGTAATGTTATTGTGCTTTCTGCTTTTGATTTAAATGATGTTACAATTTCTTGGCTATTGTATATATAAGTTACAAAGTATTCATCTGTTCCATTTTTCCATGAAACATTTCCATCTTGATTTGCTTGATTTTCTACATTTATTGTTATTTCTCCGTTTTCTTTGTTATATGTATAGTTTTGGTTATTAAAACTATTTCCATTTTCTTTTCCATTAGTTGCTTTTGTATTATTTACATGTACTCTTACCTCTTCTGGTAGGTTTTGGTTTATTGCTGGTGCAACTATTTTTATATTTGTATTTTTAATTGGTAAAACATTTTCATTTATTCCAGATGTTATTTTTTGTTCTATTATAGTCTTATTATTTATTTGCATGTATTTTTGTACATTAGTTTCTATTTTAGCAGTTGTATCTGCAACCCAATCTATTCTAATATTTATGCTAGAATTAATACTTTGAGTTTTTCCTTTTATATTTGTGTAGTTACTTGTAAATGTTGCTGTTGTTTCTTTTCCTAAATAGTATGCATCTACACTTTCCTTTTTGTTTATTTTTACTTTTGCAGAAACTAATACTTTTGTATTGCTGTTTATTTGATTTAAAGTTATTTTATTTGCTTCTACTGTATTTACAATTCCTTCTATGTTTTGTGATTCTATGCTTTGTATTGCATAGTTTTCGTTAGATAATTGAATTACAGTATCTTTTAAATAACCTTCTCCAACATTTATTTCGTAGTTTATTATTGCTTCTGCGTTTGCATCTAAAACTGCACTGTGTACATTTTTTCCTTCCACGTAAAAGTATGTATCAAAGCTTACGTTTTTATTGCTTGATACTGCGTTTTGTTCTTCTAATTCTTCAAATTCTGCATAGCTTTTTGTTGCTACTAACATTAAATTTCCAGAAGTTAATAGCAATATAATTAAGACCGAAATTATTTTGTTTAATATTTGTTTTACCATTACAAATTCCTCCTATTTATCCTATTATCATATATACCTTAAGTATAGGTTCTTTTAAAATTTCTTTCAATATGTAGTTTTTTCTAGATTCCTTATTCCATTACGGATGCTATTTTTCGCCTTTTTATTACTTTTTAATTACATTTTCTTTAAGTTTTTTACAATTTTATTCTTTATTTTTAATGCATTATTAATTTTCCTTTATTTCCGTAGGAAATTATTAAAAATAGCTATAATTATATTTAAAAGTATTTCACATTTTATATTTTTTTACATATTATAATTTAGTTATTTATTTATTAATTTTGCATAATATATTTATATAGCTTTTATTTAAATAGGAGGTTTTTTATGAATAATATAGATATAAAACAGCTTATGGATATGCTTTCTAAAGTTGATAAAAAGGATTTACAAGCTAGTATTGAAAAGGCTAACCAAATTATGAATTCTAATAAAAAAGATGAAATTATAAATGAAATAAAAAATAATTTAAATAAAAATTAAGTATTTTTTTATGTAGGAGGTATTATATGAGTGATGATTTGTCTGAATTAATGGGGAAACTTAATAATATGATAAATTCTGATTCTTCTGGTGAACTAAAAAATTTAATTAACAATTTTACTTCTAACAGTTCTTCGGATAATTCATCTAATACTTCTGGCAATGATTCTAATAACACAAATAATAACACTAACGAAAATCATAATTTTGATATAGATTTTGATACAATTTTAAAGCTTAAAAATATAATGGAGGCATTTAATAGCAAAAAAAACGACCCTAGAGCTAACTTACTGCTTTCTTTAAAGCCTTATTTAAAAGAAAGTAGAAAAAGTAAATTAGACCAGTATGTGCAGTTATTAAATATGAGCAATGTTTTTGAGCTTTTAAAAGATTCTGGTGGTGATTTAAATAGCAACATTAAATAATCCATTTTATTCTAATTATAATAATTATTACTCGTATAAGAATTCCTACAATTCACCAAATTCTTATGTTCCAAAAGAGCACATATATTCTAAAAACTACTTTAATAACGATAACTATTTACATACCCAGGAAATAAAGCAAGAAAAAAAAGAATCTGAAACTATAGATTCTTTTGAAATTTTTGGAATTAAATTATATTTTGATGACATTTTAATAATTGTATTATTATTTTTTTTATACAAAGAAGAAGTACATGACGAAATGCTATTTATAGCTTTAATATTATTGCTAATTTCGTAAAATAACTGTTTAGAAATAGCTTTTAAATTTTTCTTAAATAAGTATATTTGTATAAGCTGTCTTAAATAATATAATTTTTATTCTAATTCTATTTTTCCGTCTTTAATATAAGCATATGTGTATTTTACACTATACTCATCATCTTGTTTTTTCATTTCTTTTAATTTATTAGATATTCTAAGTTGTGGAGTATCTATTTTTTCTGCTGCAATTATTGCCTTATTATTTCCTTTTGCACCAGCATGTGCAAGTCCCATTATTTTTCCTAATACAATTATATTTTCTCCTGCTATAATCTCAGAGCCAGAATTTACATCTCCTATTATAACAATGCTTCCTTCATTTTCTATTTTTTGTCCTGACCTTAATGAGCCTCTATGGTATATTGTGCTAGATTCTCCTATATCTTCGTTATATGTTCTTTTTATTCCATACAAGCCTAATACTTTTGGACTATCAAATTCTATTTCTACGTCTATTTCTTCTTTTATTAATTTTTTTATTTCATCTATTTCTTTATTTTTTAATACTTTACCTGTAACAAATATAGGCGTTTTATCTTCCTTATATAAATTTTTTAGTTCTGGTAATCTCTTTTTTAGTGCCTTTACTATTTCCTTATATTCACACTTTTCGTTTAACTTTAGTATTAGTTCCTTTTTACTTAATCTTATTTCTACTACTTGTAACATTTTTAACATCCTTTCTTTTTTAGATATTTTTTAGCATATATTTTATTATCTAAATGATTCGGTATATGGTATTATGCTTGTGTCTTCTTGTATTTGTTCTATATTCATTCCAAAATATTGCTCTATTATTTCTTTTACCGCTTCTGCAGTATAATAACCATGACCTCCATTTTCAACAAAAACTACAACTGCTATTTGAGGGTCTTCAAATGGTGCAAAACCAACAAACCACGCATTTACTTTTCCAGTAGAAGTTTCTGCAGACCCTGTTTTACCACCAACACTTATATTGAAATTTTTGAATATAGAATATGCTGTTCCTCCTTGGTCATCTGTAACAGATTCCATTCCTTGCAATATTGCATTTAGATTATCTTGTGATATAGAGATATCTTCTGAGTTAATGTTTTCTATTCCTAATTTTTCATTTACATATTTTTGTATTTCTGTATTTGACACTTCTGTTCCATCTGAATTAATAATTTTTTGCACTATAGATGGATGAATTGAATTTCCTCCATTTGCCAACATACTTATATATTTTGCAATTTGTACAAGTGAAAATGAATTGTAACTTTGTCCAATTGCTGCTGAAAGTGTTTCTCCTGCATACCACTGTTCATTATATAAGTTTTGCTTTGTTTCTTTAGAAGCAAGTGTTCCAGATATTTCATTTGGAAGCTCTATTCCTGTTTTTACACCTAATCCAAAATATTTTGCATATTTTGCAAGTGTATCTATTCCCATTCTGTCTGCTGTTTCATAAAAGAAGTAATTGCAAGAATGTTGTATTGCTCCACTAACATTTAATCTTCCATGCCCTCTATGGTAGTCTGTATAAATCCAACATTTTGGATTTGTATATTTTGGGTAAACTCCTGTATCATTTATTGTTTCTTTTGTATTTATTACTCCAGATTCTAGCCCAGCTATTGCTGTTACCATTTTAAATATTGAACCTGGTGCATAAGATGTTTGTATTGTTTTGTTCATTAATGGTGTGTCTGAAGTGTTGTATTTGTTCCAATTTTCTGAACTTATTCCCCCAACAAAGTCTTGTGGATTAAAGTCTGGGTAACTTGCCATAGATAACACTTCACCTGTTTTTACATTCATTACAATTGCTGCTCCAGAATTTGTTTCGTATCTTTTAGAAAATCCACCACTATTAATTTTTTGTATGTTATTTGCTAATGCTTGTTCTGTAACTTTTTGTAAGTTTGCATCAATTGTTAAAATAATGTCACTACCTTGAATAGCATCTTGTGTAACATATTCTTCTGTTGTTGTTCCTTCAACAGACATGTCTATTTGCTTTGTTCCATCTTTACCTTTTAAGTATTCTTCAAATAAATATTCTATTCCAGTTTTTCCTATATAATCGCTAGAATTGTACCCTTTTTCTTTTCTAGTTTCTAATTCTTCTTCTGTAATTCTTCCTATTGTTCCTACCACATGTGATGCTAAATTAGAAGAAACATATTGTCTGTTTGGTTCTACAACAACGCTTACTCCTGGGAAGCTATCACTTCTTTCACTAAATTCTAGTGCACTTTCTCTACTAATATTGTTTGAAATTTTTATAGATTTTGTTGTACTGTATCCGGTCTTGCACTATTTGATATCTAGTTGATAATATTTTTCTTATTTCACTTTTATCTTCATATTGTATTTCGTATTTTTCTTTTAATGCATAAAAACATTCCTCTGCTGTTTCTTTATCTTCTAATTTATTTTTCTTTTTCCAACTTTTAATTTTATTTTCGTTATCAAAATTGAAATATAGTGTTCCATCTTCATTTATATTTATTGGGAAGTTATCTGTATAACTGTCTCCATTTTTTTCTAATACTCTTATAATGTTTAGTATTGTAGTATTTAGCGTTGCATTGTCATTTTTACTTTTGTATAATTCTAAACTAAATCCCATACTATTACCTGCAATTTCGTTTCCGTTTCTATCTAATATTGACCCTCTTGCTGCTACATCTGTACTTTCTCTTGTTAATCTTGTATTAGATTTTTCCCTGTATTCATCTCCGTGTACTATTTGCAAGTTAAATAGTTGTAATAATAGTATAATTCCTAATATGTATATAAATGTTGTTATACTACTAAACCTAAATTTTATATTTGGAGCACCTTTCAATTTTTCACTTCCTTTCTTTATAGTGTTTAGGATTATAAGCCTTTATATTAATTACAAAGCAAGCTACCCCTCCTACACTATAACTTAGAAAATATTTTTTAAAAGTATCGTGTTAAAATTTTGTTTTCTTTAAATAAATCTTGTATACTAAATCCTACTCTTTGAATTATTGGATAAAGTATTATTGTTAATACTGCATTATAAAAAATTTCTATTATGACTTTTATTAGGAAGCTTAATGTCTCCCATGTATAAGAAAATATTATTGAATTAATTAAGTAATTTCCAAATTCATATATAAATGTTGTTACTATTACCATTCCAATTATAGTTATTTTACTGTCTTTAGAAAAATTTTTGTCTAATACTCCACCTAATAATCCAATAATTCCATACATTATAGATGATATTCCAATTTTTTTACTTATAAATATATCTAGCAATAAACCAAATATAACTCCAAATGTAATTCCATACATTCTTCCTGCAAATAATCCTATAAATAGCACTAATATTATAAATAGATTTGGCTTAATACCTGCTAATGTGAACCATGAAAAAAAGTTTGATTGTAAAATATAAATTATAATAAAAGTTATTATTAGTCCTATTACTAATCCAACCTTCTTCACTTAAATTCACTCTCCTTTTATTGTATTATAACTAATACAGTATCTAATTTTGAAAAGTCTACAGCTGTCTCTATTAATGCATATCTATCTGTTATATTGTTTTTGTTTACTACTTTTTTTATTGTTCCTACATATATTCCTTTTGGATATATTCCTCCTAAGCCTGATGTTTCTATACTATCATTTTCTACTAATTCACATTCTGTTGGTATATATGTTGCTTTTATTTCAGATTTTCCTTCTAATGTTCCTTTTGCAATTATTCCATCTTTTGAATTTGTAAGACTACAACTAACCGAACTTGCTGGGTCTACTATTGTTTGAATTTTAGCCGTAGAATCTGTAACAGATATTACATGTCCAACTAATCCTTTGTCTGCAATTACTGTCATATTTACATTTATTCCATCCTTTTTTCCTGCGTTTATAACAATATCGCTACTATAGTTACTTATATCTCTATCTATTACATATGCCGGCACAATTTTGTACTCTGAATATTTTTCGGCTAAATTTAGCTCTTCTTTTAGTGTTTCATTTTCTGCTCTTAGCATTTCTAATTCTCTTAAAGATTCTTCTAGCTGACTATTTTTTTCTTCTAAAGCTTTATTTTCTTGTTTTAAATTGCTTATATCTGTAAAAAATGTATTGTTACCAGATATTTTATTTTTAAGGTATGTTAATCCATTTTGTATTGGCATTACTAATGAATTTACAGCATTTCCTATATACGAAAATTTTTCTATTTTTATGTTTGATAAAAATACTAATATTATTAACAATACAATTGTTATTATTATTCCAAATATGTTTGTTTTGCTGTTTTTATACATTTTTTACCTTCTTTCTTTATTTACTTAAATACGTTTTCTGGAATTTATTAGCACTTTTTTTAGTCTTTCTAAATCTTCTAATGTTTTTCCTGTTCCAACTACTACAGAATTTAGTGGATTTTCTGCTACATATACTGGCATTCCTGTTCTTTGGCTTAATAATTTGTCTAAATTTTTTATTAAAGCTCCACCACCTGCAAGTACAATTCCCTTTTGTGCAATGTCTGAGGTAAGCTCTGGTGGTGTTTTTTCTAGTGTGCTCTTAACTACATCTACTATTTCATTAATTGAGTATTTAATTGCTTCTCCAATTTCGTTAGAAGTTATATTAATAGCAACTGGCAAACCACTATTTAAATCTCTTCCCTTAACTTCCATTTGCTCTTCTTTTATTAGTGGCATAACACATCCTATTTGTTTTTTTACTTGTTCTGCAGTTGTTTGTCCTATTAATATATTATATTCCCTTTTTATATAATTTATAATATCTTCGTCAAGTTCATCTCCTGCAACTCTTAAAGATTTACTTACAACAATTCCACCTAAAGATATAACTGCAACTTCTGTTGTTCCTCCACCTATATCTACTATTATATTTCCACTTGGCTCTTCAACATTAATATTTGAACCAATTGCTGCAGCCATTGGCTCTTCTATTAAATATACTTCTTTTGCTCCTGCTTGATAAATAGACTCTTCTACAGCTCTTTCTTCTACTTCTGTAATTCCAGAAGGAACTCCAACTACAACTCTTGGCTTTCCTATATTATATTTTTCGTTTATTTTCTTAAATAAATTCTTTAGCATTAATTCTGTTGCTGTAAAGTCTGCTATTACACCATCTTTTAAAGGTCTTACTGCTTTTATTTTTTCTGGTGTTCTCCCTAACATATCTTTTGCCTCTGTTCCTGTTGCTAAAATATCTCCAGTTTTTTTATTTATTGCAACAACAGAAGGCTCATTTAAAATAATTCCTTTTCCTTTCAACATTACTAAAATATTTGCTGTTCCTAGGTCAATACCTATATCTTTTGAACCTAATTTAAATAAATTAAGCATCTACTTCTCTTCCTTTCTATCTTTATTTTTTAGTATCTCCGAAAATATGCTAGAGTAATTGCCATCTCCTATAACTACATGGTCTAATAACTGTATTCCTAATACTTCTGCAGAGGTATATACCCTTTCTGTAGTTTTATAATCTTGTTTGCTTGGTGTAGAATCTCCAGAAGGGTGGTTGTGCACTAATAATATTTTTGGTGCTCCCATTTTTATAGCATCTACTAATACTTCTTTTGGTTCTATTATTGCGTAATTTGTACCTCCAATTGATATATCTTTTATTTTTAGTATTTCATTTTTGTTATTTAAAATTAATATTTTAGCAATTTCTCTTTTTTCATATCTCATTTCTTCCATAAGTAAATTTGCTACATCTTCCGAAGTTTTAATTTTTATATTAATCTTTTTTATTGGCCTTGCCATTCTTTTTGCAAGTTCACATACAGCCAAAAGCTGTATGGCTTTAACTTTTCCAATACCTTTTATTTTTGTAAATTCTTCTATAGAAATATTTTGCAATTGCCTTAGTTCTTTATTTTCTATAATTTTTAATATTTCTTGTGCTACTTGTACAGATGTAGTTTCTTTTGTTCCTGTTTTTATTATTATTGCTAGTAGTTCTGAATTAGATAGAAATTTTGCTCCATACATTTCTAGTTTTTCATAAGGTCTTTCGGAAGACGGTAATTCTTTTATTTTCATAAATTTAATCCCTTCTGCTCCCTAATTCTCCCTTTTACTTATGCAAATGCTTTAGTTTAATTTTTGTTACATTACTTTTTTATATACAAATATTGCAATAAACATTCCTATAATGCTTGCAACATTAATTTTAAACATAATTGCAAATGTAAGTTTTAATATACTTAGGTTAAGTACAAGTGGACTTTCTAATCCAAATTCTTGTCCATATCCTAACCACCATAATCCATTTACACTTTTAGTTATTTCTCCTATTAATCCCCCTAATACTAGTCCAGAAAATATAAATAATATTAAAATCCATATACTTTTATCTTTAGTTGTCATTTTTTCCTCCTATTTTTACTTAATGTTTGGAGACAAATTTTGCTTTAAATAATTTTTTTGTTTGGTGTTTTCTTCTTATGGGTAATTATAATAATTGGCTCCATACATATTTTATTTTTTTACATTTGTATTATATATGCTATTACCATTTTTTTCAAGAAATTTTTAAATAATTTGGTAAAAATGTGTTTATTTTTTTAATTCTTTATGCTATATTAGTATTACTTTTTTCTAACATTAACATATTATATAATAATTACCATATTTTAACGTTTAAATTACTTCATTTTTAGAGTATAATTATTATAAGGATTTTAGGAGGTACATAATGAAATTTGAAAAATTAAACGAAAATAAATTAAGAATTACATTGAATATAGGAGATTTAGCTACTAAGAATATAGATTATCAATCATTTATGTCTAATTCTATTGATACTCAAAAGCTATTTTTAGATATGTTAGATGAAGCTGAAAAAAAGGTAGGTTTTACTACAAAGAATTATAAAATTATGATAGAGGCTTTAGTTACTTCTAATGGTGATTTTATTGTTACTGTAACTCGTTATCTACCAGAAGATGTTTCTACATCTCAAAAAAAGAAGGTTTTTAAGCCAAAACGTAAAATTACTAATTCTACAAGCGCAAAACTAATATATTCTTTCAATACTTTTGATGATTTTTGCTTGTTTTGTAATTCGCTAGATAACAGTGTTGTTAAAAATATAAATAAAATTTCAAAAGATATTTCCCTATATTTATATAAAAATACATATTTTTTATTAGTTAATGATATTAATAATAATTTTATTTGTACTAAATCTTTTATTAATTGTATTTCTGAATTTGGAACATATATGCATAATTCTAATATACTAGAATATGAATTAAAAGAATACGCAAAACCTATTATCTCTAATAATGCAGTTAAAATATGTTTAAAATATTTTAAATAAAAATAAAAAAAATGGCATTTTAAAATGCCATTTTTTTTATGTATTATTTATAAAATAATTATAATTTTTTCATAACTAAAACTGCTGATCCTGCTATAGCCATTATGCTTAATGTAATAGCTACATAATTTACAGAACCTGTTTTAGGTGTAGAATCTTTTTCTTTAGCTTCAGCTTTTGGTGCGTTTGGTGTATATACTTCTGTTTCACCAATTACTTGTAAGGTATCTTTAGCATTACTTTTAAAAACTAAGTTGTTTTCTGAATCTGCTAAAACAATTGAACCATCTTCAGTGAAAAGTATTTTTTGTTCTGAACTGTTATTTTCAATTTGAACTTTTGTAGTTGCATCGTTTTCATCTGTTGCTAAATAGAAAATGTTACAGTCATCTCCTGCTTTAATTTCACCATCCATAATTATTTTTGGAACAGCATTTTGACCTGCAGCACCTTTAGATGTAGAAACTTCTATTCCAGTGTTATTACCATTAGAACCAAAAGTTACAGACTTAACGTCTAAAGTTCCACCATTAACTAATACTGCACCATAAGCACAATTGCTTATAGTTACACCATTTAATGTAACAGTACCACCAACATAAGCTTGAACTCCATATTTAGGGCTGTTAGCTAATTTTACATTTGTTAATGTAAGAGAGCCACCATTTGATGCTGTGAATAATGATTTATTTGCAGTTGTACTAGTAAATCCTTCAGCACCTTTTATTGTGTGACCATTACCATTAATTGTTATGCTGTTTGTAATTTCAATTGGCCCAGTTAATGTAATATCATCCTCTAAAGAAATTACAGCATTATTAGCTAAAGCTTCTTTTAAACTATCTTCATCAGCAACTGTAGTTACATCAGCTTTACATACATTTGGTACTAAAAATAGTACAGTAGCTATTAATGAAAATATTACCATTTTTAATGTTGTTTTCATTTGTTCACCTCCTTACTATAAATACATTAACATAAAAATAACACTTTTTCAATGGAATTTATAAACATTTTTATGTTTATAAATATAATTATTATAAACTAAATACAGTTATTAATAAACATAATAGTGTTTACTTTAAATATTAAAACTATTATAAAATAAAACAAAAAACGGAGTAGAAAATATGAGCTTGCATAAAAAGTTTGAAGACAACCTTAATGTAATATATAGAAATTTAAAAGTTATACGAACTGGTAAAGAAATTTCACTTTCAAAACTCTCAGATAAATTAATGTTAATGGGAGTAGATATATCTAAACAATCTTTATACAGAATAGAAAAAAACGAAAGATCTGTAAGAGATTATGAATTATCGGGTATAGCATTAGCTTTGGGTGTATCAATGAATGAACTTTTAGAGGACTTTTTAGATGATATAAAAGAAGGATAATTACTTATAAAACTAAGCAATTATCCTTTTTATTTTTAATATAAATATTTTTGTGGATTTACACTTGAACCATTAACACGTATTTCTAAATGTAAATGGCTACCTGTTGAATTTCCTGTTGATCCCATTTTTGCTATAACTTGTCCTTGTGATACTGTTTGTCCTACACTAACTTCTAAACTACTGCAATGTCCATAATATGTTTGTACACCATTTCCGTGTGATATTATAACCATTTTACCATAAGAACCTTTTGTTCCAGAAAATACAACTGTACCAGAAGCTGCTGCTTTAATTGGTGTTCCTTTAGAATTTGCTATATCTAATCCTGTATGTGCACTTGAACGAATTGAACTTCTTTCTCCATATCTAGATGTTAATTTTCCAGATACTGGTTGAATTAAGCTTATTCCTAAATTTGGTGCAGCATCTGAAATTTTTGTAGAAGTACTTATTTTTTCAGATCCTCTGGCTGTAACGCTAGAAGCTACCTTTGTAGATTTTTTAACTTTATTTTCTTTATATAAGCTAGCAACTGCTTCATCTGATGTAACAAAATTGTTTAATTTTGTTTCGTATTTTTGCTCTATAGATATATTATCTTTATTTTGACTATTTTTTTCTTTTAATTGATTTAATACATTTTGTGCATCTTCTAGGTTAGCTATGTATAATTTTTCTTCTCCATTTTCAACTATTGCATAATATGTATAATAATTTATACCTTTTTCCTTTATTGTATTAAATATTTCGTCGTCATTTGCTTTGGCATCTCTTTTAAGTAAGCATAGTTTGTATTGTGGAAGTTGTTCTATATCTACGAATTCTATGTTTTCGCCATCGCCACTGTCCATATATTCGTTTATTCTTTTTTGCAAACCAGATTTATTTTTGCTATATCCTATTAATTCTCCATTTAAGTATACACTATATATAGGTTGGTATACAGTAGATAATATTCCTAACATAAAAATAGTAGCTATAAAAGCTATTGATATTATCTTTATTGAAGTTCTAAAATGTATTAGAAATTTTTTTATTGTACTAATAATTTTAATACACCCCTTCTTTTGTTTTTTTGTATTTTATATTATAACTTTTTTTTTTTCAATAAAGATATTTTTTGTTTTTTTAGGTTTATTTATTATAATATCGTTTTATCTCATTTATTTTAATTTTTTCTTTATTTTTCTTTTTTACCTTAGGGAAAGTATAAAGAAGGCAAGGTTGTAGCCCTTGCCCTCCTTATGTTTTTATGTTTTTTATTGCAAATCATCTTTTACTTTTTGTATTTGATTTGCTGTTGCTTTTTCTGCTGGTTTATAATACCCTTTTACTTGTGCAATTTTAAATAATTCATAATGAAAAGATTCATCATTATTTCTTATTGTTTGAAGAGTTTGCCTTAAGCCCATATTTTCACATTCGCTTATTGCTGTTTGATAAGTATTTAAGTCTGCTTTAACAGATGATAATATGTCATTTACCATTGTTTTTTCATCCATAGTATATATTCATCTCCTTTTTACTGTTCTAAAAATCCCATTAATTTTTGTTTTGTATTTAACGAATCCTGTGCTGCTTTTGCAAAGGTTTGCTTTATTTCTGGGTCTACCGCTTGTGAAGAAAATGTATTTAATTTTTGATATGCTGTTTCGTGCATTCCTATTAAATGTTTTAAATTTTGTAATTCTATTTGATTTAAATCGGTCATTTTTATCTTTCCTTTCACATAATTTTTCTTTTATATTATGTGTTTTTTTTTATTTTTTATACAAAAATAATAGAATTTAAATGCATTAATACATTTAAATTCTACTTACTTTTTATTTGCAAATTTAATTTTTAAAATTATATAAATTGTTTTTATGTATAAATTATTAATTTTCATATTTAAATTTAGATTATTTTTTAATTTTTATATTATTTCTAGTCCTGCAAACTTTGCCATTAGGCGTTTTGTTCCATATTTTTGAAAATTTATTTCTACCTTTATATCATCACCTTCTGGCTCTAATTTTGTTATAATTCCTTCTCCAAATTTTTTATGATATACCGTTTGTCCTGTTTTATATTTGCTTAAATCTACATTTATTTTATTTTTATTTAGGTTATTTAAGAAACTTTCTGTAGATTTGAAGTTGTAACTATTAGTTGTTTTACCATTTTTAGAGTTTCCGTAAGAAACATTTTCTACACTATTTAATGTTGATATATTTGTAATTTTTGATTTTGCACTTGTTCCGTATTTCCAATTAAATGGAGAATCTGCAAATTGGTTTGCTACATTGATATTATCGGTACTAACATTACCATTTAACATCTCATTTGGTATTTCGCTTATAAATCTTGAAACTGGATTACAGCTTGTTGAACCAAATATTGTACGTTGCCTACTACATGTTAAGAATAATTGATTTTTAGCTCTTGTTATTCCTACATAGCATAAACGTCTTTCCTCTTCTAATTCTTTTGGCTCTGAAATAGATTTATAACCTGGGAAAATTCCTTCTTCCATTCCTACTAAAAATACAACAGGAAATTCTAGTCCTTTTGCACTATGAAGTGTCATTAATGTTACGGAATCTTGGTCTTCTTCTAGTCCATCTATATCACTAGAAAGAGTAATTCCTTCTAAGAAATTATTTAAATCTTGATCTGCTTCTTCATCTTCAAATTCTACTGCAACACTTAAAAATTCTTCTAAGTTTTCTATTCTATTTTCTGCTTCTACAGTATTTTCTTCCTCTAAAGATTTAGTGTAACCTGTTTGATTTAAAGTTTCTTTTATTAAGTCCGAAATACTTAAATTATCCTTTTCTTGTATAAGTTTTTCTATAACATCTATAAATTCTCTAGAATTTACATATACCCTATTAAGTCCATAACTTGCTGCATCTTTTATAATTTCGTACATAGAAGTTCCTGTTTCCTCTGAGATAGCTTGTATTTTATCTAAACTTGTTTTTCCTATTCCTCTTTTTGGCTCATTTATAATTCTTTTAAGTGCTAAATTATCTGAAGTATTATTTATTAATCTTAAATATGAAATAATATCTTTTATTTCTTTTCTTTCGTAGAATTTTAAACCACCTATTATTTTATATGGTACATCTTCTCTTCTTAAAATATCTTCTATTGCACGAGATTGAGTATTCATTCTGTATAAAATTGCAAAGTCTGAATATTTATAATATTCTTCTCTTTTTAAATGTTCTATATTTTCTACTATGTATCTTCCTTCGTCGTATTCATCATCAGAGCAATGCACTGTAGGAAGGTTTCCATCTTCATTTTCTGTCCATAGTTTTTTCTTATATTTTACTTCATTATTTTTTATAACTGCATTTGCAGCATTTAATATGTTTTGTGTACATCTATAGTTTTGCTCTAGTTTTATTATTTTTGTTCCTGGAAAGTCTTTTTCAAAATTTAAAATATTACTTATATCTGCTCCTCTAAATGAATATATTCCTTGGTCATTATCGCCAACAACTGTTATATTTCCATATCTAGAAGCAAAAAGAGAAACAAGTGTAAATTGTGCCTTATTTGTATCTTGATATTCATCTACTAATACATATTTAAATTTATCTGTATAAAATTGTAAAACATCTGGATTTTCCATTAATATTTTAATTGTAAAATTTATTATATCATCAAAATCTATTGCATTATTTTCTTTTAGCTTATGTTGATATAAAGAATAAATTTCGGATATTTTCTCTTTTCTAAAATCTCCTGTAGCTTTTGCTGAATATTGTGATGGCTCTAGCATTTCGTTTTTTGCATTACTTATTTCGAATTGTACAGTTCTATCTGTAAACATTTTATCATCTATATTTAAACTTTTTAAACATTCTTTTATTAATGTTCTTTGGTCTGATGTATCAAAAATTACAAATGAAGTGGTAAATCCAAGTCTATCTATATATCTTCTTAATATACGCACACAAATAGAGTGGAAAGTTCCTATCCACATGTCTTTTGCAACATCTCCTACTAAATTTTCCACTCTTTCTTTCATTTCATTTGCAGCTTTATTTGTAAATGTTATTGCTAATATATTCCAAGGAGACACGTTTTTTTCTCCCATTAAATATGCTATTTTATGTGTTAATACCTTTGTTTTTCCGCTTCCAGCCCCTGCTATTACCAAACTTGGCCCTTCTGTATTAATTACTGCTTCATATTGTTTGTCATTTAATCCTTCTAATATATTTTGCATTTATTTTTATCCTTTCTTATACGATAATGGAGCTCTCTTTAAAGCCAGTCCCCTTATAAATTTTGATTATATATTTTTGCAAAAAAAATGTCAATAAATTTTGCAAACATTTTTTTGTTTTAATTTTTTACATATTTTGTTGCATTAATTTTTTGAACTCAAAGTTTTAATTTTTTCTAACAAGATTTTTATACATTCATAAATTTCTGCTGCGCAGAACCTATATGTTTCCAAATCATATCCCCAAGGGTCTTTTATATCAATTGTATCTTCTACTCTATAATTTGTGTATTCTTTTAATGTATATACTTTGTGTGAAAGTTCTGGATACATTTGAATTACAGCCATTTTGTGAGACCTTGTCATACATAATATTAAGTCCATATCTTTTATATTTGAATTTCTTATATTTGTAGCCCTATGTGATTTTAAATTAACATCATATTCTTTCATTGCCTCTATTGCATTATATGTTGATTCATCTCCATCTTCGGCATAAATTCCACTTGAGTATACTTCTATATTTTTATCATCCTTCATTTTTTCCAATAACCAATGTGCCATAGCACTTCTACATATATTTCCTGTGCATATAAACATTATTTTCATAAATATGACCTCCAAAATTTATTTTACCATATTGTAGATATTGTATCAATTTAATTTTTTAGTACTTTTTTTGTAAAATGCTTTATACTATAAGAAATTTGCCTAGCTTTCCTATTATATAAAAAAATAGAAATTCAATGAATTTCTATTTTTAAAATTTAATTATAAATTGGCTATTATTTTTCTAATAAATATCCACTAATTGAATATGTTTCTACTTCTTCTAAATCTTGATTATAATATATAGTTAATGATTTTATTATAAGTTTTTTGTTATTGTCTAATTTTATTTCATTTTTGCTTTCGAAGTAATTATCTAATGTTTCCTTTCCCGAATTATTATTAATATTTATATATTCTTTAATTTCATTTGATAAATCAACATTTAATGTTTCTGCCGAGTTATCTACTTTTAAACTTATATTTTTAAAAGCTTGCTCTATATTTTTGTTGCTATTATTATCATCTTTTGAATTATATCCTATAAAATATAAATTTTTATATTCATTAACTTCTATCTTTCCAATTTTTTTCTTTAAATAAATATATTCTACTTTTCTTTTCTTATCATTTATTTTTAATGTTTCAACTTCCTTAATTTCTTCTTCAGTTAATATTTTATTAATATATTTTTCTCCGCCTTCTGAATCTTTTAAATATTTATAAGCCCCGTATATCTTTTGTCTTTCTTCTGTTGTATATTCAAATTTATCTTTAAAAAACTTTAGTTTTTGTGCTTGACTTATATTTGAAATTGTAAACATATTTATTCCAGGAACTATAATCGAAATTATCAAAATTACATTAAATACTAGTAATAAAACTTCAATTTTTTCTTTTTTTAATATATAAACTAGGATGTATATAATTTCAAATATAATTAAAGCAACACATAAATATCTTAAAGGTGTAATTCCACTTTCTATAATTCTTATTCCTATTGTATAAATTTGCAAAAATATAAATGGAATAAATGCAACTGGCAATTTTAGATTTACTTTATATAAAAGGCTCTCATCTTTAAAGTGTTGTGCCATTGTCCAAATTGGCATTCCTATTATAAATAATGCCGAAAGTATTCTAAATATTTGATTTTTAGGCATATCTCTTAAAACTAATATTTTAACTATATACATATATATAATTATAAAAGATAAAATTACCAAACTGCTTAAAACATATTTTATTAAGCCTTTAAAAAATTTATTTACTTCTCCCTTGTTGTCTACTAAGCAATACATTAATTTTGGAATATAATAAAAACCTAATAAAATGATTTCTAATCTATATATTAATGTATACCCTATTTTTTCCCATATTAAATAAACAAAAATTGATAATACTATTGCAATTCCTATTGCTAAAACTACATATATAACACTAGCTTTTATAATATTTATATAAACTTTAACTAAATATTCTTTAAAACTAAGTTCAGACTTTTTAAATAAAAAATATATTGATAAATTTAATAGTGTAACTACATAACAAACTGATATTTTCCATAAGATATTTTCACAAATTCCTTTGTTTTGAAATACTGTTAACACTATCGAAACAATTGTAACTATTACATATGAAAAAATCTTTTTTTCATTATTTTTATTTAGTAGTGTTTCTATTAAAAAACTTCCTGGTACAAAGTATAATGTAAAAAACATTATATTTTCTAATATTTTTTCTCCTATAATTTTATTATCTACAGCAATTGCCAAAAAAACTGTAAAAAGTAATATTGCTAAAATTGTTATTGGAAATTTTTCTAAAACCTTTTTTACTAATTTAGGTATTGATTTTAGTTTTTCTTTAATATTCATTTTATTCTCCTTTTATAATTTCAAATAATATAACATATATAAATAAAATTATCAAACTTCCAATTTTTATAAATATGTACTTTAATACAATAAAATTATATATTTAAATTTTCTTTATTTTCTACAATGTTACTGCTAATATTCCTATTGTTAGCCCCACTATATTGCCTAATGCTGTCATTCTTCCACTATATAATTTGTTTGATTCTGGTATAAGTTCTCCGAGATACTATATAAAGCATTGCTCCTGCGGCAAAACTTAAGCACATTGCAATTACTGTTTCGGAAACTGAACCAATTAATTTTCCAAAAAAAGCTCCTAGTCCTGTTGTTATACCTGATAATACAACATAATAAATTACTTTTGAAGCCTTCATTCCTCCAGTTTTCATTGGCACCGCCATAGATATTCCTTCTGGTATATCGTGCAAGCATATTGCTATTGCCAATGAAAGTCCTAATTTTATTGATGCTTCAAACCCACTTCCGTATTGCTAATCCTTCTGGAAAATTGTGAATTGCAAGACCTATACTTACTATTATTCCTGTTTTTAATAGATTATTATTTGTATATTTTTTGTTATTGCTAAACTTTTTTTCCACAAGAAAATCGCACATTATCATTGCTATAACACCAACTATTATTCCTATAAGCACATTTAAAATTAGGCTTATTTCTAATGCTTCTGGAATTAAGTTAAAACATATTATTGCAGTCATTAATCCAGATGCTAAGGACAGTATAAAACTTAAAAATTTATTTGATGTATTTTTAAATAATACACCAATAATTCCTCCTAATGTTGTTCCAAAAGTTCCAAAAAATAATCCTACTAACGTTGTTTTTAATAATTCACTCAAAAAAATCACCTTAATAAATTATATTATTAAAGTGACTTTTTATTCTATTTATCTATATCTATTTCTGTTTCTTGTATTTACTCTTGTATTTATTCTAGATTTTCTTAAAGCTTCTTTGTGGTCTACTGCAGCAGATAATCTATCTCTAAAGCTCATTTTTCTGTCATTTCCTACATTATTTACTTTATAATTTGATGCTGCACCTAAGAATTGTCCAAAATATTGCATAGAATGATTATATCTTACTATTCCTTTAATTGTTCTAATATTTACACTCTCTTTTTTCTCTTTTTTCTCTATTTTATATTTTGGTTTAATAGAATCATTATTATTTATAGTATCTTTAGATATTTCTACATCTTTTCCTTCTTTATTTTTATATATGTATTTAAAAGGATTAACACTTACTTCTTTTTGTACATCTACGTTTTGAGCAACTTCTTTTTGTTTATTTTCTTCTCTTTCTTTATCTTCTTCTTTTTGTCTCTTTTTCTTAGTTTCAACTCTCCATGCAGCTAATTGAGACCTTATATTGTCAGATTTCTTTTCTTTTTCTTCAACTTTTTTCCTTAAAGCATCGTTTTCTTCTTTTTTTATTCTCTCTAATTTTAATTCGTCGTTTATTTGTTTTAGTATTTCTTCTACTTTTCTTGCTCTATTTTCTTTTTCTTGTTTCTCCTGTTGTTTCCATTTTTGTAGTTCTTCATCTATAGCCTTTTTTTCTAATTTTTGTCTTAATTTTTCAACCTCTTCATTATCTTTTTGCTCTTGCTTTTTTAATAATTCTTTAAAAATCTCATTTTTTCTTTTTACAACAACTTCTTGTGGGCTATTCATTAGCTCTTTAGATGCCATTATTGTTGCTTGAACTTCTAAATTTTTTCTATTAATTATACGATTTATTAATTGTCTTTGTTTTAACTCTTTTATTTCATTATTTTCCATAATAATCTCCTATACATTAATATACTATTTAATTATAGCATATTTAGAATAAATTATCAACTTTTTATGAAAACTTTTATGCTTTATATTTGGTAATTTATTTCAAAATTACTTACTCTTTTTATATAAATTATTTATTTAACATTTTCTTATTTTCCTTTTCTAATTGTTTTAAACTCTTTTTAGGTGTAGGTAGATTTTCTGGCATAGTTCCGTCCAGCTTCTTTAATCGCATTTCTAACTATTTTTCCAATTTTATTATGAGTATTACAAGCTTTCTTTTCAGTATCAACTTTATCCCTTTTTAATCTTGATTCAGTTTGCGTAATACGAAATAAATTAGCTGCAAGTTCTTCACTTCCCATATTGTCTAGAATATCTTCTCTATATCTTAAACCTTTTCTTTTTGCAATATCATCAGCTGTTTCTCCATTATATAAGCCTTTATATCCACTATTATGAAATTTATCAAAATTTTTAACTCCTGCTTTTTTAGCTGTTTGATTAAGTGAATAATTTCCTTTCCTTGTTAAATTTCTTTGATAAAATCTTTTTTCATCTTCGGTTAATAAGCTGTATTCTTTTTCTGTAATTTCTTGCTTTCTTGTTTGTACTGCAAAATATGTTTGTGCTAGAGCGATTACTTTTTTTCTGCTATCTCCATTTTGTGCTATTAGATAACAAGCATAACGAGTTAATTTATAATCTTGCTGTTCTCTTTGTGCTTCAGAACCTATTTGTACCATTTTACTGACATCGGCAAAATGGTCAAAGGTAGATATATCACTATTTTCACATGATTTAATTGCTTTAGAAATAACTTTTTTAAAATTACTCCATTTACTATAATTAAGACAAATCATAAGTTCTCTGGCATACCAAAATTCAATTCCATTTTCATCAATATGCTTAATATCTTCAAATTTTTTATTATTTTTAGATAGTTCTTTCATTTACATCATCTCCATTTTAATATATTTTTATGCTCATAATTATAAAACAATTGTTTGTAATTGTCAATAATATTTTGTATTTTTATATTATTAAATAAATACAAAAGAATTTTATTTCTCTCAATTTGCTACATTTTCATTATTTTAGCCCTCATTTAGAATTTGCTTTTTGCATAGGACTTTAGCTTTGCCATAAGTCCTAACTCCTTATGAGTTTTGACCAATGGTACAAAACTCGGGGGATGATATGATACTTACTGAAAATAAAAAAACATAGCTTCCCTATGTTTTTCCTTTGGTGTGCCCGGAGGGATTCGTCGAGCCGCGTCAGAAAAATAGTCCACTGGACTATTTTTACCTGCGTTTCGGCAGGCCTTTACCTGCTCGAAACTTGGCAACTTCCTTTTCGAACCCCTCCTTTAAATTCATAAAAAAAACATAGCTTCCCTATGTTTTTCCCTTGGTGTGCCCGGAGGGATTCGTCGAGCCGCGTCAGAAAAATAGTCCACTGGACTATTTTTACCTGCGTTTCGGCAG
>CANRKA010000013.1 GCA_947631025.1 uncultured Clostridia bacterium
GAATATCCATAGCTTTTACTACATCAATACTATCAACAGATTTTCCTTGTAATGATATAGGATTTCTGTATGAAGCTGATTGTTGATTATTTACTTGATTTTGTGTTTGATTTGAATTAAATTGTAAATTTGGGTCAATTGTTTGATATCTTGGAACTTGTGGTTGATAATAAGGAACACTCATACCTTGATAATAATTCATAATTTTTACCTCCATTTTAAAAATGAAATTGAGATAAACTAAATAAAATACTAATAATAGGCAATTAGTATGAAATTGGTTTATCTCCTTTCTAAATGTATTATATAATATACTTTTAAATATTATCTACACTGTGTATTTAAAAAAATCAAAAAAAAATAAAGCCAGTTAAAAACTGGCTTATATTTTACAATAAATTCTAATACTTAAAGCTATTTTATCTAGTTCATTTGTTATTCTATTAGTTGGAATATCTAATAATTCAGAAATTTCATTAAAAGTTTTATGTTCAATAAATCTATATTTATATAAAGTATAGAGTAATTTATCTTTATTTTGTAATTTATTTTCAAATTCAATTAAATCATCATCTAAACTATGATATTTTATATAATATTCAATATCTGCATATTTACTAGGCATATCAACAGATTTCCATAAATAAATATCTTTTATATTAGATTTCCCTGTCATAATAAAAGCACTAAATATAGCAAATAGTATTGAAATAACTAAATCAACTTTTAATATTATAAATAAGCTTAATAAAACTAAACAACTCCATATCAAACAACGATACCAAGTTTTAAAATGTAAAGCTTTACCGAAAAAACCTCTACTTATTATAAATGTTAACATTATCATAATTATATATTTAGTAGGCAAATTTAATAACTTACCTACCAAAAAGATTAAGACTGTTTCGGCAATATTAAAAATTAAACTACCAAAAATACACTTAAATCTTTCCATATCTTATTCTCCATCTTTTAAATCATAAAAGAAACACCAACTATCCCATGGACCCATATTTATCACCCCATTTCATAAAATGCTATAGAATATAACATTACTATATTTAATATATAAAATGTTATATTAAACAAAATTATATTAATACATCTAAACGTAGTAGATTTCATCTTTTTCTTTATTTTATCATTTCTATTCCACAATTTTTTATAAATATTTTGTATCTTATTAAGTTTATAATTAAATAAAAATAGTGGCATAAATGTAACAAATCTTAAAACTATTGCCGCTAATAACATATTTTTTATTGTAAGGTTGAATAATATAAATACAACAGAACTAGCAACTATAAGAAATACACTTGCTAAAATAAATGTAAATATATCTGTTATTTGTGCCTTTTCTTTATACAGAATTTTTAAAATTAAATATGTAAAAAATGTATATATAATCTGAAACCATACAGTATAATGTAAAAAATATTTTAACAATAAATATTCTGCTATCATTAAAAAGATAAATAAAATTCTTTTTTCTTTTAATTGTTTAGTAAATATTATAAATAATGCAAAATATATTGCTTCTGGTATAAATCCTAATAATATTTGTAACATAATTCCTCCATTCTCTCCATTATATTTAATTAGAGGAAACATAAATGGAGTATGCTTTCAACAAGTTCATGACTTCTTGTCTATCCTCTATTTTTTCATTTTAACACAATATTTTTATTTTTGCAACAAAAAAATGAGATATTTATCTCATTTTTTTTACATAGTTTTTATTACAAATACTATTGCACTTATTACTATTGCTATAATAGATGCTCCAACTGTTTTCCATAACCAACTTTGATTATCTTCTATTTTTTTTATCCTTGTTTCATGATTACTAATATCTTTTCCTAAAAGATTATTCTTTAATTCTTCTTGAATTGGTCTTTCTTGTAAAATTGTTTTTATTTCTTTTATTCCAGATTGTATCTCCGGTATAGCTTCATTTACTTTTGATTCAAGTTTTTCAACTCTTTCATCTAACCTATTAATTCTTTCTTCTATATCCATCAATCATCTCTCCCGAAATCATATTTATTTATATATATATATATATATTATACTATATATATGTTTTTTTGTCTAGTAAATTTAATTATATTTTAAAATATTATTTATATTTTATCTTTTATATACTTTTATCCAAGAACCTGCTGCTATTTGTCCATCTGAAGCTGTTATATTCAATGAAGTTATATTTTCTACATTTTGATTTATTACTGCTCCACCATTTACTAAATTAACATAATCTTCATCTGTACCACTAGCGTCAAAACTTTGTCCATTAAATCCTATTCTATTTGCATTGTAATATATTAATGTTCCAGTAGCATACCATACTCTAGTAGTTTGATTCCAACCATTAGTATAACATAATCCTGTAGTTACATATTCTTTTCTAAATAAATTTGTAGCTCCTTGTGCTGCTCCAGATGCAATAATAAAACTTGAATGATATCCAGAAGTTAAATCATTTACTCTTAATACATGTCCACCAGGACTTGAAGCAGTAGCATTTTCTGCAATTACAATATCATATACTCCACCATCTCTAATAATATCTAATCCACTTACTGTTAATTTATTAGATGCAATATCTAAAGTAGCTTCTGCAACTAATCTTGATTCTAAATTTATATCAACTGATGTTCCCAACCAAACTGCATTTTTATCTTGTTCTTCTCCTCTTTCAGGAAATATAATAACTATTCTTTTCATATCTGCTCTTTCGTCAGTATAACATAACCATAAATCACTATATCCTAATGGAGTACTTTCATCTTTTGTAAGACGATAAGAAACAGAAAATAAAGTATTAGGAGTAGAACTTCTTTTTATATATAAAGGTATTGTTCCTGCATTTAATTCATTTAAGTCTGCTATTAAATCAGAGTTTGAATGAGTTTCATCTCCAAACCAATCATTAACAAATTGTGTTAAGCTTTTAGGACAATTTTCTATTATTTTTGAATTAATTATTTTAACTTTTTTCGTATTACTTGTAATCTTATCATTCAAAATTTTGCCTTGATTAGCTGACAATGCATCTGTTGTACTTGTACTATCTAAATTGTCTATTATATTTTCTTTTCCTAATTTTGATGACATATCTTTTTTTATTTCTTGCCATACTTTTCTAAGTCCATCTAAATCTAAAAATTTCATATTTTACCTCCTAAGAAGCAACTATTTCATCTATTTCTTGATTTGTTATAGCAATCATATCTTCTTTTTTTAGATAATTTGTTAAATCAACTTCTGTTGTTCCAATTTTTTCAGGTTTATTATTTACAACTAAATATTCGTCATATATATTATTTCCACTGCCTTGATTAGCTAGTAAATAAATAATATTTGAATCTGTCATTTCTTCTAATGAAGAAACAACTTCTTTTTTATTTAAATTAGTAATTTGTGAATTTACCCATGTTTGAGTTGCCATATCTTCAGTTGCTGTTTCTATTCCACTATCAACATAAGTTTCAGTAGCATAATCTGTTAATTGACCTTTTATTACTTCTTCTAAATCTTGTGTTTTAGTGTAATCTTGTAATGCAGTTTCAATTGATTGTGTTGTATCACTAGCTGTTTGATAACCTGCTCCATTTAATAATTGACTATTATCAGTTGGAACTGAAATATTAACTTTTTTATCAACTATTTCTTGGTCTGTTCCATTTACTTGTATTCCTTCAATTTTTGATTCTGATGCAGTTGCACTTAATTTACCTGTTTCGTCTATAATTAAATTATCTCCAACTATAATTCCACCTTTTTCTGTTGCGCTTGCTGTTGGTAAAACATAGTTTTCTAGTCCTTGTAATTTTTCTTTATCTTCAGTTGTATAATCATTTGTACTTAAAACTTTATTTCCATCTTTTTTTACAAAAAGATTTGTTATCTTTTGCCATAAATATAATAATCCATTATTATCTAAATATTTATTTGCCATTTTTTATCCTCCTATAAAATCATTTAATAATTTTTCTATTTCTAGATTTGTCAAAGCATTCATTTTGTCTTGTAAATTTAATTCTTCTGATGTTTTATTGTTTTCTAAAGTAACATCATTAATTTTTGGTTTATCAGATAAATCATTATAACTACCGCTTATAAAGTTTATGACATATTTACCTTCTCCAAAATCAATATCAATATTATCTTTATCATTTAATTCAATTTCTATTTCATCATAAACATTATTTGTATCATTTAATTCAACTTCTATTTCATTATCGTTCATCACCTACACCTCATTAATCTTTTTAGTGTAATTTTTTGTCATTTTAAAATCTCCAATAACTATAGTTTTCTTTATGTCTCCTACTATTATTTTTATATCATAACCATAATTATAATTAATTATAAAATTTTCTGTTTCGTCTGGAGTTATTTTTATTCTAAATTCACATATTGGCACTTCTTGTTCTTCTTCATGTTTTATTTCTTCAATTCCATTATTTAAAGATTTTTGTAATATATAATCATCGTCGTCTGCACTTTTTTTAATAGTCATATATATTTTATCTATTTTACTAATACCTTTGATTCTAACATCTAATACGTAAGAATTTCCTCTAGTATACTCAATGTCTTTATTCAACATAAAATCATCTCTCCCAAAAATATATCTCTTTTTACTTATATTATACTTTATATATATTTTTTTGTCTAGTAAAATTTATATTATTTATATTTTATCTTTTATATACTTTTATCCAAGAACCTGCTGCTATTTGTCCATCTGAAGCTGTTATATTCAATGAAGTTATATTTTCTACATTTTGATTTATTACTGCTCCACCATTTACTAAATTAACATAATCTTCATCTGTACCACTAGCGTCAAAACTTTGTCCATTAAATCCTATTCTATTTGCATTGTAATATATTAATGTTCCAGTAGCATACCATACTCTAGTAGTTTGATTCCAACCATTAGTATAACATAATCCTGTAGTTACATATTCTTTTCTAAATAAATTTGTAGCTCCTTGTGCTGCTCCAGATGCAATAATAAAACTTGAATGATATCCAGAAGTTAAATCATTTACTCTTAATACATGTCCACCAGGACTTGAAGTAGCAGAAGATTCTACAATTACAATATCATATACTCCACCATCTCTAATAATATCTAGTCCACTTACTGTTAATTTATTAGATGCAACATCTAAAGTAGCTTCTGCAACTAATTTAGTTGCTTTATCATTCAAAATTTTGCCTTGATTAGCTGACAATGCATCTGTTGTACTTGTACTATTTAAATTGTCTATTATATTAATACTACTATCTACATTTTTCCATTCAACATCATTATCTGTATCACTCTTCTTTGCTAAGACTTGACCTGTTGTTCCTCCGCTTGGTAATGAAGATTTTTGGTCTATCATTTGTTTTAATTCAAATTTTGCATCATCTATTGCACGTTCTGCATTATCTTGAAGTAAATTAAGATTTGTGTCATTTATGTATGGTGCTTGACCATTTTTAAAATGTATTTTATCCATTATTTTTCCTCCTTTAATTTATTTATTTCTTCTTTAAGTTGTTCTATTTGTTCTTGTTGTTCTTGTATTGCTTTTGTAGCAGTTGCAAGTATAGGTAATAAACTTACATAATATGTTTCTTCATTTTCTTCTGTCTTTTCTTTTTTTGATACAAAGTTTTCATTAATATCTTCTAGTTCTTGCGCTATATATCCTATATTGAAATATTTATTATCCTTTTTCATTTCAAATTGCCTATGCTTTATTTTTTTTATTATATCAATTGCATTTGCATCACTATCTTTTATATTCTTTTTTAATCTTCTATCTGATATAAAATCAGCAGCATATACATTTCCATATGCAGAAATATTTTGTTGTGATGTAATATTATTAGTTGCGGTAATATCTTCACAATATAAACTTCTTCCAGACATATAACCATCATCAGTAAAAAAACAATTTTCATCAGAATTTCCTATTTTTAAAGTATTAGTACCACCAACATTTCTATAGAATTTTATTTTGTCAAGCATATTTATTTCAGCATAGCTTTCATATACTCCTGGTATTATTTTTTCTGGTATTATACTTAATATTTCTTTTCCTGTTTTTAATTCTGTAAAGTATGTTCCAAGACCATCTGGGTCTCCAAAAATTTTTACTCCACCTGTTTGTATACCAGCTCCAAGACCTCCTAATACTAAATCACCAGATTCCAAAACTAATTCTCCATAACCCAATTCACTATTTTTAGGTCCTACTGAAAAATTTTTCATATAAAAAATTGGAAAAAATTTATTATCACTTTTAATTTTTATGCCCCATGCCATACCATTTTCTATACTAGATTCATAATCAGAATCAACTGAAAAAGCTATATAATTTTGTTCTTTTTCAGATTCATCTTTTTGTACTGCTTCTACTCCAATATGTCCAAAAGGTATGTCTTCATTGTCATAAAAATTTTGACCATCTTTATCTAATGACATTAATAAAGTTCCATTATTATCTAGTATAGCTAAAGTAGCATTACCATTAACAATCATCATTTGTATATATTGAGAAATTTGATTCCAAGCAAGTTTTACAGATTCTGAGTTTTGTTCAATTTTTGTACCAAATTCATCTTCTCCAACTTTTTTATTAACTTCTGTCATTATACTTGTACTCGTTTGTTCTATTGAAGAACTTAATTCAACTTTAGTAGCAAATACATCTAAATATTCATTTTCTATTAGATATTTTGCATAATATTCTAAGTTGTAAAATTCTTTTATGTAAATATATGTATTATCTTTAAATGTTGTTAATTCAAATTCTCCATAATCTTCAATTACTTCATTATCTAATAAATATATTTCTTCAAGTTTGCCTTCTTTTTTTGTTATTTGTACTTTATAATCATAAGGATTATCTATTACCATATTAGCTTCAAAAGATACTCTAATATATTTTGATTTTTCTTTTGAAGTAATAGTATATATTTTCTCTGTTGTATCAAAATCATAATCACCAACTATATAATCATAACCTAAAAATTCTTTATTTTCATCATAAAAACAAACAAGTCTTGGAGTTAAATCATTAAAATCACTTTTATCTATATTACAATAATAATTTGTCAATTCATCTATTTCTATAAAATTTGTTATCATAGAATTTTCCAAGTTAGTTTCATTACCATAATAATTTAGACCTTTGTGCACATCAAAATCATAAATCAAATTTGATATTTTTCCTACTCTTCTTGTAACAGTAATTCTACCATCTTTTATATGCAATTCATCATATACACCTAAATATTCTCTTAAAGGTTCTTTCATTATAATTTCTTTTATTACAGCCTCATTTGACATTTCTCCTCTTGATTGCTTATCAGCTATAATATTAAATCTATCTCCATTTGGTACTAAAGTATCACTTGGAACTAAAGTATTACTTGGTTCTAAATATACAAAATTTTCATTATCTCCTTTAATCATAAAATCTAATACATATTGTTGTCCTTCTGGTGTATCTGTTAAATGTAATTCATTTTTTGATGTTATTTCTCTCGTAAAATCAGTTATATTAGAAATTCTTTGATTTATTGAATCTATATCTATTTCTAACTGTGCAATTTTTTCATTATATTGTTCAACTTCTTCAACTGCTGCTGTTATTCTTTGGTTAGCTTTATCTACTACTATTTCTGTTCTTTTCATTGCATTTTCTAAAGGATTTTTAAATTGATATTTAGTTTCATTTTTTGTCATTGCAGGGCTTTCTATTGTATCACTAGCAGTTCCATCATATTCAATTGTATGATTAAATAAATATGTATAAAATTCTTCTCCTTTTAAATTTTCTACTTTTATTCTGTCTTTACAGTTTAGATATATTAAACCTATTCCCTCTATTTCAATAGGAGAATAAGTAAGTCCAAATAAAACATTTCCAGCTTTTATTAATTCAGCTCTTTTAGCTTGTGTATATGCAAACGGATTATCATATATTACTATTTCTGTTGCACCATATTTTTCTATACTTTCATTATCAGTTATTGTTACATTTTCTCCCTCTACTTGACTATTTCTAAATATTACAGTATTAACAGGTCCAAAATCATTACTTTTAGTAAAAGAAAAATATTTTTCTATGTCAAGTGTTTCATCTATTGTGTCTTTTTGTTGAAAATCCATTACAACTTTATTATTTTCATCAACTCTAATCCAATTAAAAGCAACCTCTCCTATAGCTTTTAAAACTTCTCTTTTAGTAGCTCCCTCCATAAATTGATTATTTTCTACTAAAAAATTATCATTAATAAATGAAGTTATATCTGTTTCTAATCCACATTGGTCTAATACATCAAAGAATAAATCTTTTATTGTACAAGGATAAGAAACTCTATCTTTGTATTCTTCATTTGCTTTTACCATATAATCTAAAGCAGTAAAAGAAGTATTGTCATTTACTTCATTATCTTCTGGTTTTTGAACTATAAAATTTCCATATTTTTGATATTCAGTACTTCCGTCTTCTAAATCTACTCCAAAATATAACTCAAATTCTCTATCTTGTATACTAAAATCTTCTTCTATATTATTAAAATTTCCTGTTACTCTTTTTGCTACAGCTCCACCAATTATTCCCTCATCTGGAACATATCTTAACTCTTCAAAAGTACAATCTTTTAAATAATTATTTTCATTAATTATTAATTCAGGTTCTGTTTCAGTTTCTAATACTTTTAAATAACATCTTGTAACCTTTCCAGATAATATTCTTTGTTTTGCTTGTTCAGAAAAATTATACATATTACCCTCCTTAATGTTCTATCAAACTAAATTGTTGAAAATCTATCATTCTTTTTCCTTGATAAATTATAGGTTTATAATTTAAATCAGTATGATACATTGTAGCAGTTTCATATCTATCATAATCTTCATTGTAATATTCTACAGATAAATACATATTATCTAAATGACTATAATAAACTCTAAATTGTTCTGGTGTCATTATTGGAAATTGAATCACAAGTTTTGTTGGTCTGTGTGGTAATTCTTTAACTATTAATTTTCCGCTTGCTACTCTTCCAGCATCTGTTACTTGTACAATATGAGGTTGTACTTCATATCCATCTCTTTTAGGAAAAGGAGAATTAAAGTAGCAATCTCCTATCCTAAAATAATAATTTTTAAAATTACTCATAATTCTCCTCCTAAACTTTTACTGTATTTGTTCCATACATATTATTATCACTATTTATTTGTCTTCCAAATCCAGAATATATCTTTTTGTTTCCAATATATACATTTACTGGTTGTCTTTCATTTCCTCTATTTTCTGCTAGAGCTTGACTTACACCTTGATATGATGCTTCTGCTATACCTTGAATTATTTGGTCATTATTTGCTACTGCTGCTCTGTTTCCAATATTTCCTACTAATTCAGGTCCAGCTTCATTTGCAAAGAATAATTCTCCTTTATCTGGAAATCCTCCTTCTGCGTACCAATTTACATTTAATTTTGGTAAACTTGTAGGTAAATTTAATGCACTTAATGTTTTTTGTATCCAACCTGATGCTGGTGTACTACTCCATGAAAAATGTGGAAGTTTCATTTTTATATTTATATTGCTAAGTTTATTTGATATATTATCTTTTATACTATTTACAATATCACTAATTCCTCTTTTTAAATCTTCAAATTTATTTTTTATACTATCTTTCATATTTGTAATTTTTTCTGTTGCTCTATTTTTTATTTCTTCAAATTTATTTGATATATTATCTTTTATGTTTGATATTGTATTTGAAATAGAGGTTTTTATTTCATTAAATTTATTTATTACATTGTCTCTTGTAGTAGTAACTTTTTCTGTAACTATATTCTTCAATTCTTCAAATTTATTCACTATTTCTTCTCTTATATTCGTTACTTTTTCTATAACCGTATTTTTTAATTCTTCAAATCTTTCTGATGTTCTAATTGCTATATCTTTTATTCCTTCTAAAAATCCTTCTACAATAAATTGCCCTATTTCAATCATTACTGTTGATGGAGAGTTTATACCAAATAATTGTTTAACATTTTCAATAAATGGAGATACAAAAGTTTCCCATATCCAATTTCCTATACCTTTAAATCCTTCTCCTATTCCATCTTTAAAACCTTGTACAATATTTCCACCTATTCCTTTTATTGTCTCTATAACTTCATTCCAACTTGTTACAAGATTTATTATTGTTTCTGATACTCCAAAAGTTAATACATTTAATGCTATTCTAAATATTGTTTTTACCCAATCTGGTGTCATATCCCAAATCTTCTTAAATCCATCTAATATAACATCTCCAATAGTTGCTAATGCAGTTGTCATCATTCCTAATATATCAGTAATATCTATTCCATCTTCTAAATGAACATTAAATACTTTTAAATAATAATCATATCTATCTCCATAGTTTTTATTTATCCATTCTCCTATCATAGTTCCAAGATTAAAAGCAAATGCAAAAGCCGATATTATTAATGATAATTTTATATTTCTAGTTAAAAGATATGTAGAAGCTCCTGCTCCAATACTTCCACCTAAAAGTTCTATAATTGTTTCTGTAGACAAATCTCCATCTAAAACTTTTTTTATTCCATTATATTCTAGCATAGCAGTTCCTATTGCTAAAGATAGTCCTGAAGCTATTCTTAATGGTGTTGTATTCTTAAAAGCTAATGATGCTCCTGCACCTACAAGTAATCCTCCTGAAATTATATTTAATAAACTTTCTGGAGTTAATCCACCTTCATCTATAGCTTGTTTTATTCCTTTATAAATTAACCAAGCTCCTCCTAATGCTAAAGATATTCCTGATGTAACTCTTAATGCTGATTTTAAATTTTTTATAAGACCTAAAGAATTTAAGAACTTAACTATACTTGAACCTATTTTCCAAGATGCAAAAATAATTCCTATAGTTTCAACATATGGTAATATATTCTTTAATTTTTTTTCTACATCTTCCAAATTTTTTGATAGTGCATTTTCTAAAGCATTATATGTTGGCAATTCTAATCCTAAATCTCCACCACTAGCACCTGCTCCAACTCCACTTCCACCAGAGCCTCCAGTAGCTTTATCAAAATCTATAACATTTAATTCATCAAATTTTCCTAACATATAATTTAATTCTTTGTTAGCATTTGATGCACTGTCTGCTACTCCATCTAATCCTGTTGATATATCTCCAAGTCCAGATGAAATTGCTCCAGTATTAGGTACATAATCTGCTATTTTAAATCCAAATAATGCTGCTATTTTATTTGCTAATATAGTTAACCATTGTACAACTACTTTAATGTAAGGTATTATTGCCATAAGTATTGGTATAAATATATTTCCTATTGCTCTTGCTAATTGTGTAAATTGATTTTTTAAAACTCTTAAAGCATTTTGTGGTTGCAATAAAGTTCTTGCCATATCTCCTTGTGCATTTGTAGTTTTTTGCATTATTTGATAATATAGTAGTTCAGCTTTTTCTGCTCTTGTCATTTCAGCAACTCTTTTATTTATTCCTAAAGAATATGCTAATTCTTGTAATGTTGCTTGGTCTAATGCTACACCTATTGCTCTCATAGGTTCAATTTCTCCAGCTAAACCAGATTTTAATTTTTGCATTGCTTCATCTTGTGAAATATTCCAAAAAGAACTTAAATCATATGATAATTGAGTTAAATTTTCAGACATTAAATAAGCTTTATCACTAGCAAGACCAAAACCATCTGCTAGATTATAAAAAGTAGACATATATTGCATTACATTTTTAGGGTCTACACCTAAAACATCGGTAAAGTTATTTACAAATTCTTTAGCTTTACCAGACATTTCTCCAAAAGTAACATTAAATAAGTTTAACGCTTCAATATAATCACTACTTTCAGAAACAAACCCTCCAATAACACTTCCTAATTTTTGTATACCTGCAGTAATAACTCCTATCTTAGTTATTGATGCTAATTTCCCAAATATACTATCAATTAAACTTTCTTTATTAGATTTTGCAGTATTTTTTTTCAATGAAGTAAAAGAAGATTTTACTTTATTTATACTATTTTGTAAAGCAGAAAATGGTTTTGTATCTATTTTTCTAGAAATAGCAGGTATTTCTTTTAATTGGTCAGTTGTTGATTTTAAATTTGTTCCTTTTGAAATATTTGATAATTCTTTAAAACTTGAACCTATTTTACTAATACTTGAATTGTCAAAATTTATTCCAGAAACTTTATTCTTTAAATCAGATATTTTTGAATTAAAATCATTTAATTTACTTAATCCTGTATCTAAATTTTTAAATAATTTTTCTATACTTGATGTGAGAGCATCTAATCCTTTACTTGCTGAACTCGAATTACTACCTATCTCAATAGCAACTTCATCAATAGTTGTATCCATAAATAGTTCACCTACCCTTCTTTTTCGAAATGCTTACGTGTAGCCCTTGACCAGTTAGAAAAGAAAACTTGTGCTTTTAATCTTTCGTTTTCAATTTCTTGTTTAGTAGGTTTTTTATTTTCTTCTATCTTTCTTTTATATTCTTCCATTCCATAAGGAACTTCTGAATAAGGCAGAGGCTTTGTACCTTTTTTAGAAAAGGCATGTAATACAGGAGATACATCACATAATGCCTCGTATATATACATGCCTTGTTTCCAAATATTCCATTGTTCGATTTCATTTTCTCTCTTTAATTTTATTTGATATGATTTTAAATAATATTTAGGTATTGTAACATCTTCATACCAAAATTGTTCATAGGTCATTCCTATACTTATAAAATAAGGACATATTTTTTCGAACTCTTTGCTTAGGAAGATATGCTCTGCTTTGTTGGGATTTATCCAACTATCTTCCAATCTAAGTTTCCCTTATCACTATCTTCTTCACTTGTCAAACTATCATATGTTTCTGAAAGCATTTCTCCAATAGTTTCAATTAATTTATTTTTATCAGTAAATCTATCATAAAATTCGTTAATTAAACTATTTTTTACTCTTTTATGATTTTTATAAAATAATCCTTGAAAAGCTAAAGGTAACATTGTCATAGGCTTAGTAGTCATTTCTGATACACTAAATCCTTGTGTTTCTAATAACTTAATAGCTTCTCTATTATATTCCAATATATATTTTTCTCCATTATCTTCAAATTCAATTTTTTTACTCATATTAAAACCTCTTTTCTTTTATTTTTTTATTTTTATTATTAAGCTGTTGGTTTTGCTTCTTGAATAGGAGCTCCAGTTGGTGTAATATAATTTGTTATTTCTAATACTGAACTAACTCCTGCCTCTGGTATTCCCATTGAAGAAGGATTGCCTGGGAAATATGTTCCTTTTGTTAATCCAGGTATATCAATTAAAAACCATGTAGTTTTTTCTGCTGCTTTTCCTGCTTCATATTCTTCCATTAAAGTATCCCATAATTCAATTAATTCTTGTGTTAAATTGAATGTAAATTCTAATGCTCCTCCTAAATCTTTTAAACCATCAATATATGTTTTATATTCAGTTTCATTTAAAGTTGTTGTTTCTAGTGTTTCTGGTGATGGATTTAAAGATGGTATACTTTTAACTCCTACTAAATCTTTATAAGCTTCTTTTGTAGTAGGTCTTGTTCCTTTTGTTTCTTCTACTGCATAATATAAATGTATTCCAGCTGTACTTAAATTAATAGCCATTTTATTTTCCTCCTTTTTTTAACTTCTTGCATATATTGTATTAGTATCTAAATCAATACTACAAGAATATGTTTGAATATATCTAATAATATTTTTATCATCTGGTAAAGGCGCAATTGCTGGTGTACCAACTCTTGATAATTTATATTTTTGTCCTGTTAAAAGATTATTTATTACTTTTCCCATAAGCATAGCACTTTCTGTAGCTTGCAGTTGAGTTGTATCTCTAGAAAGACTTTCTATTTGATAACTTAAATCAGAAACATGTTCTCCGTTATTGTCTGTAAACTTGGAATTTTCTGTATTTTGAATTTCTAAAATAGTAACTAAAGGATAATTAATTTCAGGTACACTATCATATGCTCCTTTAACGGTAACATCTAAAAAATCATTTAACTCTATTGGTTTATAATCTAATTCTTGATACACAATAGGCTTTGAAAATTCTTTTTTTATATCTATTTTTAATTGTGGCATTAAAGTTTCGATAAGACTTCCCCTACTTCCTTTTTAACTATTTCTATCTTTTTCTTTTTTAAAGATTCATTTGCATTAAAGACTTGTCTACCAGCTGGTATACCAGTTGTATAAATTATATCTCCTTGCTTATTTTTATAAGTCCAATATTTTTGTCCTATTGAAATTCCAGTTTTTTCATTAACTTTTTCAGTTGCAGTTCTTATTTTTCTTCCAGTATTATATCCTCGTAAAGAATATTTATCTTTTAAAGGGTGTGAACTTTGTTCTCCTTTTGTTCCTGTTCCAAATTCATCATATAAAACTTGTGTTCCTCTCATTCCAACTACAACTTTTCCAGAACGTTTCTCTTTAAAGGTCTTAACATCATCATTTCCATCTTTATAAGGTGTAGAAGATAAATTTTTCTCAATTTCAGATTTTGTATAATCTGCTAATTTTTCTTTTATGTTTTCATCACACTTTTTTAAATCATTTTTTAATTCATTAAATTTATTTAAAAGATTACTTAATCCTTGTTTAGATAAAGGAACTTTAATAACTTTTTTCATTTATCTACCACTTAACTTCCTAAATTTAATCTCTGCTTGATTTAATGTAATTTGTGGGTCTCCATCTACTATATAATCTGCTGTTTTACACAACTCGTCATGCTCTTTTGGAGGATTTACATAAAAGTAACATTTATCTCCATTTTTAAATAATGAAGCTTCTTTAGGAGTACATTTTATTTTCAAATACATTGAATAATCTTCTCCTAAAGTTAACCTTTCTCCTATGCTATTGGTAGGTTCATAATTAAGATTTAATCGAATTGGTTTATTAAATTTTGTACTATTTTTAATTTTAGTACATAAATAAAATAATCTTTTATTCCTCTTCAAACAAATCATAATTCTCTAATCCTTCCTAAAGGTACAATTTCTTCTAAAATATCATTTGGATACTCAGAAGCTCCTGCATATGTTCTAGATACACCATTTTCAGAATGTGCAAGTTCTCCTTCTGCTCCCATTTTAGAATAAGAGCAAATTGCAAGTCTTAAAACTTTTCCTTTATATTGAGTTTCAAATAACCTATCATTAGTGGGTACAAAATGTCTTCTATTATTAATTGCTTCTATTGCATCTTCTATTTCATCTAATAATGAAACATTAGATTCTTCGCAAATGTCAAAACCTCTTATTTTTAATTTTCTTTTGAACTTTTCTAGTAATTCTTTACATTCTGTTGTTTCTTTATATTTTTCAAAATCCATCATATAACAATTCCTCTTAACTATATATTAGTTTCTATATTTTCGCTTAATCTTTTAGCTTTATTTTTATAAAAATCTTTAACTGACATTTCGACTACTTTAGATACTTTTATACATTCAATTCTAGTTTCATCTTTTCCTATAGGTTTTACAACATATTCGTTACCTTTTTTATTTACTTCAACTAATTTATAATAATTAGAAACTTTTATATAAGGTTTTCCTTCAATAATATATAACATATTGTCCCCTCCTTTTATTAATTATTTTTTATTATCAGATATCATATCTAATATATTATCTAAATCATTCTTTTCATCTTTATTATTTTTTTTATCTTCATTATTAGAAATATCTTTTTTCTTTTCTTTTTTTTCTATTTTTTCATTTTCTACTTTTTTTGTTATTGTTGATTTAGAAGGAGCTTTTTCTTTAGCTCCATCATTATCAACAATTTCAAATCCCATTCTTTTGAAAATAGATTCATAAGTAGCTTTAGATACTTCTAAAATATTATTACCTTTTTTTATTTGTATCATAGTTTTTCATTCCTTTCTATTCTTCAACTACATCAGCAATTATTATTTGGTCTGCTTGTTCAAAAGATGGTAAGCAAACTTGTGATACTTTTGTATCTACTGATACTGGGTCAGTTGTTTTTGTTGTTGTTATAGCAACTCCTGTATCAACTATTGAAACTTCTGCATCTGTTGCTCCAGTTCTTAAATCAGCTTCTTCTGGTGTAGTTCCAAACCATGTATTTCCTAAATCGCCTTCTGGAATTAAAATAAATAAATCTTCTGGTATATATCTTTGAACTTTTCCTTCTTCATCTTTATAACTTTTATCATAAATTGCTATTTCTATATTAGCATTTTCTCTAAAGTAATTTTTTAAGCTTTCTTCTGTTAAAGTAACTTTTCCATTACTCATAACATATATAGCTTCTTTAATTCCTTTATTTTTCATTAACATTCTTACAACATTTCTTGATGTTATAGCTCTTCTAGGTCTTGCATATCCTTTATTTTCAATTGTATCTTGCATTTCAATTATATCTGATAATGGGTCTGCATCTGGTTGATTCCATTTTGTTGTTGGTGTATATTTTTGATCACTTTCTAAACCATAATCATAAGAATATTCTACACCATTATTAGCCATTACTATTGTACCTGTAGAAAGTAATTGCATTCTCATTCTTTCTCTTGCTACTGCTGCAGCGTCAAGTAATGTAATTGTATCATCAAATATATTTCTTAATATTGTATCAATATAATTTGTATTTCCAGCTTCTATTGCTATTAACAAATCTTGTCTTAGTTCTTCATCTATAAGCATATCATTTTTGAAGAAAGGCATTTTTGTTTGTACTGATTCAAATCCAATTCTGTCTTTTTTAGTTGATTTAACATCAAAAGCAGATAGACTTAAAGAAGTAGATAAGCCTTTTGCTCCTTTAATCCATTTTAAATCTAATCCCATTTTTTTTCTTGCTGGGAATAATTCATCACCTAGAAATGGTTGCATATTTTGTTCAGAAACTCTTGTATTATAATAAGCTGCAAGAGCTTTACTTGTAAAATAATCAAAAATTGTATTTTCCATTTTTTTTCTCCCTTCTATTATCTTACTTTTTAATTTTCTTTTTCTTTTAATTTTGCTTTCTCAAAGCTTAATTTTATTATTGTTCTTCCGTCTACTATAAATTCAAATGTATCATTTTTTTCTACTCTTAAAATCCAATTTGGGTCCCAATCAATTGTTTTTTCTTCTTCGCCATTCTTTTTAACTGTAATTGATTTTCCTTCCCCTAATAATTTGAAAGGAAAATAATTTCCTTTTTGGTAAGTTGGATTTCCAGGATAGAACTCTGTATAATCTGTTACATATTTAATTGTTCCAATAACTTGTCCTTTCTGATTTATTCTAACATCGTTTTCAATAAAATCTGATACAGGTTTATTGAATCGTGTTTCAGAAAAATCAGGAACTCTTCAATCAATTCTTTTTTTACCACTACCAGTTAAAAAGAATACTTTTCCTTCTAGTTTTGTTTTTATTCCGGCAGTTATTAATTGGAATACTTCTTTATCTAATTTGTCTAAATCAACAAATCCAAATAAAACTATTGCTCCATTTGCATTTCCATCAGTAACATCAACATCATGTAATAATATTCCTACTGCATCTTCTTCTGAAGCTTTTTTAAAAGCAGTATTTCTTGCTTCAATATCTCCTGCTATAGGTGTTCCAGCTTTTAATATCTTTTTATTATTTTTATCAGCATCTACACCTTCATTTCCTACTACTACTCCAAAAGAAACCATTTGGCTATCTGCTAACATTATTTTTTTTGGATTCTTTGGATATTCTGTTTTTTTAACCATATTAGCCATTTTTTATTCCTCCTTAATTAATTAAAATAACTATTTTCTTTTTTTATTGTACTTACAGATTTTGCTAATCTTTCAGCTCTTTCTTCAGCTTCAGATTTTCCATTTTCTCCAGCATTATTATTGCCAGAATTAAAGTTTCCCATACCTCCAAGTTTTTCTTTAGTTATATCAGCTTTTCCTTTTTCATATGCCTTTTCAACTAAAGTATTGATGTAATTAGCAATATTTGAAGTTTTAGTTTCATCTTCTGATGATATTGAATTAATAAAAGTAGTAAATTCTTTATCATCATCAGTTATTCCAGCATTTAATCTGCTTTTTGCAGTAATGCTCATTGCTTTATATTCATTGCTGTTTACTTTTCCCTTTAATAATTCTGCTTTTAAAGTTTCAAGTTCTTCTTGCAAAGCTTTATCTGCTGCTTGTTTTTTTTCATCATCTGTCATTTTATTTTGTAATTCTAAATCTTTTGCATTTAAAGCATCTTGCAATTTTTTCTTTTCAGCTTCTGCCATTTCCTTGTTGACATACTTTCCATCTCCTAAAACTTGGTTTTTAAAAAAAGTTTTAATATCATCTGCTGTCATATCTTCTTTATATGCCTCTCCCATGATTTTTTTTAATTCTTCGTCCATAATGGTACTCCTTTCTTTCGACTGTGATTATAGGTCTTCTCTGACCGAAGTCTATCTACAAATATAGCCATTGTAGAACTGGCAATTTATATTACAGTATAAACTGTTAATATCATTATTTATTATCTTTATTATGTTTTTCACTTATTTTGTTTTCATTGTTTGTATATGTAGTTTTCTTATAACCAGAATTTTCTTTTGCTTTATTATTTGTATTTGAATTATTATTTGAATTATTATTTGAATTATTATTTGATAGAGCTTCTTGTGTCTTTTTTTGTAATTCTAAATTCCTTTCAGCAATATCTTCCCAATATTTTTGACCTCTATTAATAACTTCAACAACATCTGTTGTAAGGTCGCACATTTCTAATGTATCTACTGGGTCTAATACTTTTGTTCCATGTAATGTACTAAATGATTGTGCTTTTGTTTGTAAATTATCATTTTTATTTCTTGTAAATTTAACATCTATATCTATTGTTTTAAAATCTTTTTTTGCTAATCCTAATAATTGTAATATTTTTATCATTACTGCCATTTGTTTTTTCTTTGCAAGCTTAAAGTAATGTTCTTTATTTCTTGCAACTATTTCTATATCAGCCCAACCATCTCTTAACTTGACAGCATCTCCAGTGTCTCCACCTCCACCGCCTCTAGTCTTTCTATCTGGTATTCCTATAATTGTTTTATAAGCTTCTTCTAAATATTCTCTTAATTCATTTATTCCAACACTATCTAATTGTTGATATAAAAATTTTGCATCTACATTTTGTCCTGGTGCTCCTAATAATTCTAATATTCTATTCTTTTTAGCATTTGTAACTGTTTTATCTTCTAATTCAGAATTTATTATAACTAATAAACTTTTTATTACATTTTCAACATCATTTACACTGTCAGATGTTATTTGATTTAATGCATTTAAAGTACTTATAGCTACTTCAAAATCTCCCATAAGAAATTGATTATTTGCAACTTCTTGAATTGGATTTAATCCAATTATATTAACATCTTCTATTATTTCATTTTTAGTTCCACTTAATGTTGTGTTTCCTTGTGATTTAATATGAAATATTTGTGTATCTGTAAATACTGTGAAATATGTATATTTTTTATCTGACCAAAATGTGCAAGATAATCTTACTGGATTACCTAATTCAGATGAACGTATTACAAATGTATTTAGAACATCTAATTTAATTATTTTTACAGGAATATCTGGCATATAATCGCTAGATAATTCTTTTGATGGTAATGTACAAAAATATCCTAAGCCACAAATTGAAGAATCTGTTGCTACTTCATTATCAACTTTACTTGAATTTTCATATTCAAGTATATCTGTTAATTCTTTTACATCTTTTCTATTCTTACCTTTTCTAGAAATAATTTGTATAGGTTTTCCAAATGTATAACCAACTATATCTCTTACACTAGAATAGGCATAGTTCAAAACAACTTTATTATTAATATCACTTGTTGAAGGAGCATTTCTTTGTAAAATATCTTGTTTACCTTTGTAATAGTTAAAAAGATACTTCATATCTATTACATTCAATCTATGTATGTTCATTGCATCAAATAAAATTTGAATAATTGTATCTTTATTAATTTCTCTATCATCAAAGATTTTTCTTCTTCCTAATCCTATATTACCTCGAAGATTGCTAATCACTAAAAATCACTTCCAATCATCAAAAAGCCATAACTATTTGGACACACAATATTTTTTTTCATATATATTACCTCATAATTAGTATATTAAAACTTTAAAAAAAAGTCAACAAAAAAATATATTTTTATTATTGTTTTTTTAAATTCCTAAATCTTCTCTACTTATTGAACTTCTAGCTATCCCTACTCTAGTACACCCTAATACATTTGTAAATAAACTTGCTAAACTGTCAGGAGCATCATCATGTTGTTTTCCTTGAATTTGTGGAGATTGGTTAAATTTTGTTAATTCATCTAAAAAATCATTGTACATTTTGTTGTTTCTTATTGTTGCTCTTTCTTTTACTAATAATCTATAATCACTAGATGAAACACCTTTTATAGCTCCTTGACAAGCTAATATTCTGTCTAATTTTGATTTTGTTGTTGGCACTTTTCCCCACATAATATTACATCTATAATTCTTTTTCTTTAATTCTTCTTCTACCTTTTCTGCATACATATCTCCACCATTATTAGCTTCAAAATAACAACAACTAATTCTATATCTTATAATTGCATCTACTACCAACGGTATTGTTTCCTCTTTCTTTGCTTGACTAAATATTACATCAGTTAAATATACATCGTGATTATCATACTCAGAACATATTGGCATTGATAAACTATCTCCACCACCCCATGCAACATCGACTGATGCTATTCTTCTTTGTAATCCATATTCAGGTTCTGTTATGAATTTCTTTAATTCCTCTTCACTAAATACTATTCCTAATCTTTCAATTGGGTGCTGTTGAATTAAACATTCAAAACTTACTGTATCCATTAAGTCTTTGTCTTCTAATAAAGCTTCTGTTGTTAATGCAAATCCATATTTATAATTAAAATTTGTTTCATTGTTTTCATTTAATCCAGGTACTCTTATTACTTCTATTCTATCTGCATCTTTTTCTTTATAATATTTTATTATTCTAGATAATGGGTCATTTATACTAAATATTGTTCCAATTAAAAGCATTCTACAATTTCCTTGCATACGTTTTTTTAATGTAGCAGTAAATTCTTCCCATTTTTTATCTAATGTATCTTTGTTTCTTGCTTCTTCTATATTTTTTACTAAATCATCTATATATAAAACATTGTGAGCTCTAGTTCTACCTGTTATACCTCCATCAAAACCACAACAATATAATGTATATTCTGAATGTGGTTTCATTTTTTTATCATTTCTGTAATCTAATGTCATATTTTCTGCACTTTTTAATACATTTACTAATTCTGGAAATATCTTTTGATAATTTCCATTTTCATCTTCTACTAATGTCATTATTCCTTGATAAAACTTATCTTTTGCTATTGCTGCTGAATAACTTACCATCATATTTGGCAACTCTGGATTTTTTCCTACACAAAATGACATAAATCTCTTACCAAGTTCTGTATTATGTGTTAATGTATAGCCATCAGTAACATATAAATGCTCTGGGTGGTCTATCATTATACATTGACATTCTTCTTTTCTTACTTTTCTTATATCTGTTATTATTTTTTGATAATTAAATGTTGGTTCTTTAAAAATATTAGCTTTCCTAGATAAATAAAATGGATTTATTTCTTTTATTGTAAAATATACTCTATATACTTTTTGACATTCTATTACTTTTCCATCTTTTTTATATTTACCTACTTTTGTTCTATTACTTGCTTTTCCACCTAAGCCTCTAACAAGCTCTGTTATATCAGATGCTAGTTGTTTTGAAGTTGTATCATACTCACATATACAATCTTTTCTACTAAAACTTCCATCTGTGTCCATTAATCCTCTTAATAAATCTATTCTTTCATCAATACTTCCATATAAGTATTTTTTAGGAATAAATTTATTTTCAGATTTTTTCCCCATAAGACCATATTCTTCTAATTTTATTGTTGTATTACATTTTAATGGATAACCTAATTTATTTCTTTTTAATTCTTTACTTGATATTCCATAATCATAATTATTACCAGTATATTTACTTACTTTATCTTCTTTAGGTAATTCATTTCTTACTCTATCTAAAATTTCTTCATCAGCTGTTGTGAATTTTATATTTTTTCTGCTTAATCCTCCATTTCCAATTAATGCTCCTAATAAATATGGTTTTATATCATCTTCATCTAATTTGCTTTGAAATTGAATTGGCTTTACTAATCTAATTGAATAATTATGATAAGGTCTTTTAGAATTTTTGCCTAATATAAAATTTTTTAACATCTGTTTAGTATTAACTATTCTTGGCTCTTTCCTATTTCTTCTGTCTTCACAAGTTTTAACTTCCCATAAATGTTCTAAACCGCAATCAACATAAGTTCCATCTTTAAATGATACTCTATACACATCTTTTATTCCTTTTGGGTATACTCCAATTACATTAGCAATACTTCCATCTGCTGCTATTACTTTTGAGCCTACTTTTATATCTCCCATTTTTACCCAACCATTAGGTGTTAATATATTACTTGATAAAGGTTGCTCTTTTCCAGTACCTTGTGGCATTGATATAGTCATTACCCCTTTTGGTTTATAATAAAATTTTTCTAATTTCTTTGCTATAGGTCCTAATACTGATGTTCTTGGTGCATAAAATTGTTTCTCAGGTGGTATTCCAAATTCTATTGCTATTATATAATAACTAAATAAATAGCTTGCTAAATAATAATAATTGTTTTTCATTATTTTTATTGCTTCTGTTTGTTCATCTTTTCCCATATTCTTAATTTCTTTAGGTACTTCTTTTGTTATTTCTATTGCTATTTGTAAACTTTTTGATAATATCAATTCGTCATTTTCTTTATCATATTTTACTTTATCTTTTTCTTCTTCATTTTCTTTATAAAAAAATCTTAATACATCTAATTGCTTTATTTTTTGATATTTATTTTTTTCATAATTTAAATGACTCTCTATCTTTTTTATCTCTGCTTCATACAATAAAAAAACCTTCTTTCTAACATAAAAGAGCCTACTGATAGTATGGCTCTATATTATTGTCTTCTTGTTTAAAATCTATACAACCATAATGACATTTTTTACCTAGTTTCTTTGATTTATTGTTACTGCAAATATTATTTACTTTATATTTGCATTCATTTTGATTATATATAATTTCTTTTTCAATTTTTACATTATCTTTATCCCAAAAAATTAATCTACTCATAAAAATTCCTCTTTTAGTATATTTCTTTTTTGTAATATTCTATTGCCTCTGATATATAATCATTCATACTTACAAAATTTCCTGTATCTTTTGTCTTTTCGCTTATTTCTTTTAGCCATTTATGTTGTTCTAATGGTAATCTAACACTAAATCTTTTTGTTAGTCCTGCCTTTTCTTTGTTTATTCTATTATTCATTTTTTCCTCCCTTTATTTATTTAGAAGGAATTTCTATTGATATAGCATTTGAATTGTTTGCTATTGCTTTATCTAATATTTTATCTATTTTATCTAATATTTCTAGTGCTTGTTCTTTACAGCTATAATGTGCTAAAACACATTTTTCTTCCCCATTTAATGATGACGTTGTTAAATAACTGTTATCTTTTCCTTCTATTTCAATTTTATCTTTCATTTTTATTATTGATTTCTTAGTTTTAAAAAACATATCCATTTTACACCTCTGAACTTATTATTTGTATTTCTTCAGGTCTATAACATTCTCTATAACCCTTTTTAAATTCTACTAATATAAAATTTCTATATATTGCTATTATTTTTCCTTCTTTGTATCTTTCGCCATTTCTTCTTTCCCCTAATTTATAAGGTATGTTAACTTTTACTAATGTTCCTATTTCCATTTTAAGTCCTCCTTGTATCTAATCTTCTGTTCTTTCATAAAAAGCTTTACATGTATCATTACTTAATGTAAAATCTTTGTTTCCTCTTTTGCTTTCATCTGATATACATAAACCAGCTCCATATTTTCCTAAACGTGGTCTGAAATATTCACAATCCTTACACCTTTTTTTATTCATTTTATCATCTCCTATTTTCCAGTAGAACCAAATCCTCCAATTCGTTCTCCTTCTGCACTATCATCTTCTGTAATTAAATATTTTTGAAATATTCCTTGACCTAATTTCTCGTTTTTCTCTATTACTATTGTTTCATTGCTTAAATTATAAAATAAAAATCCTATTTCTCCATCGTTATCTTCATTTTCATAATAATCTGCATCTACTATTCCTATACTGTTTGGAATTACTAACTTTTTCTTTTTTGGATTACTACTTCTATTTACTATCATTAAATATTCGTCATCTTCCATTTTTGCTTTTATTCCTGTTCTTATTAATACTGGATTATCTCCAATTTTATAAGGTTCTATTTCTACTCTTTCAGGATTATAAAAATCATATCCAGCTGATTTTTTTGTTCCTCTTTCAGGTAGCTTAAAATCTGCATTTTCAATTCTTTTTACATATTTAAATTTTCTACTCATTCTATTCCTCCTATTATAATATATAATTATATACCTTTTTTTTTAATATAACAAGTATTTTTTATCTATTTTATATCTTTTTATTTGAATTTTTATACATACTATCTAATGTATTTAATTTATCTAAAAAATCATGCACATTTTTTTGTAATTTCTCTGTTGGTATATTAGGATATTGAAAATATATCTTTTCTATAATTTCATTAAAATTATACTTTTTTTCTATTTCTTTTTTTAGTGATTCCTCTATTTTTTCTATTCCTATAAGAATATCTTTTATTTCTTCTTCTTTTTCCCAATTGTCTTCTCCACAATATTCACATACTATTCCATAATTTCCAGCTAAGTACTGTTCTATTGCAGGTCTACTCTTTATATCTGCACATATTTTTTTACATTTTTTACACCTTATTTTCATTTTTTTCTCCTTTTATTGTATTTTATCATTTTGATACCACTATGTCAACATTTTTTAGCAAAAAAAATAACGTCCGCCAATAATTAAATTGACAGACATTAAAAACTAAATTAATTGGGAAAAATACAAAAAAATAATTATAATAAAATTTTAATATTATTAATTATTTTATGTAGTAAATATATATTATTTTCTGTATTGTAATATACATTATAATCTCTCATTTTCATTTTGTCAATACTTTTTTTAAAAAAATAAAAATACACATTACCTTTGCACCTAAAAGTAATATGTATTTTTATATTATAGCCATACAAAATATAGCTCAATAATAGTATTAACCCCGCCAAGAATTTATACAATTTTTATATATCATATTTTTTTCTTTCTGTCAATAACTTTTTGATACCACTTTCGCCTTTTTGTTTTTTTATTTACTCGTGGGGTTGACTTGCAACCCAGTGGGCTTCATGGGGTATAGGGGAGAGTATAGGTTTTTTATAGTGTTTTAAGGGTATATTTTTCATATTAATTTAAATATTTTATATAAAAATAAATATTTTATAAATATTTTTAGTTTATTGTAATTGTTTCTTATTTATTTATTGATGTCATTGTAATTGTATTAATTAAATATATATATTATATATTAACTATATATTTATATTAATATATTAATATGAAGCGGTTAATTATATATTAATATATATTATATTTAGTATATATATTCCCTATATATATACTGTATACATATACTATATATTATAAATAATTTTATATTTTTATTGTATAATATGGTATATACTATATACATATATCATATATGTGCTATATGAGTAACGTATAGGTAATATATGCCTTATACATGCTATATGTGAATATTTTTACATATTACAAAGAATAATAAAAAAACATAAAAAAATAAAAAAATTTTTTAAAAAAGTATTGACAAATGTATTATAGTGTATTATAATGTATTTAAGTTAAGAGAAGAACAAAAACAAGCAAATGGTGATATTGGAAAAGTAGAAAAAGCCCTTGTTATTCTTCTAAAATTTAAAAAATGAAAGGTTAAAAGGTGGTAAAAATGGGAGATTTTGAAACAGTAATAATATTAAAAGGAAGATTGATACAGAAAAATTATAAAAAAGCTCTTCAAGAAATAAAAGATTATTTTACTAATTATAAAATAGACAAAATAGAAGAAATAGGTAAAAAAGATTTACCATATAGTATAAATAAAAATAAAAAAGGCTATTATGTAATCATAAATTTTAAAATTCCATTACAAGATATTATAAATATTCGAAATTTTTATAAATCAAATAATAATATTATAAAATATTTAATTTTAAGAAAAAAATAATTAATAATAAAAATAATTGAGAGAAAAGGAGGAAAAACAAATGAAAAAAATAAATAAAATAATAGCAACAATTTTTATAATACTTTGTATTATAGGATATTTAAAATTAATAAAAATATATAATGAAAATTTATTTAAAAATATGCCAAACAACGAGCAAAAACAAGAATATTACAATAATTTATATAATAAATAAAATTAAAGAAGTGATTTAAAATGAATAAATTTAAAATAGTAATATTTTTACAAGAAAATAATGAAAGTAAGTTATATAAAAAATTTATTAACCACCAAAAAGAGATAAAAACTATGAGCGTATTTTAAATCGTAATACAATAATTAAAGTAGTTTAATGAAGGAGGAATGAAAATGGGATTAATAACAAGTGTAAACAATATTCAATATGAATTAGAAAAACAAAAAGAAATAAGATTAAAAGAACAAAAAGAAAAGAGAATTTTAAAATATAAAAAAGAGAATTTGGAAGCTTATAAAAATGAATTAGAGACATTTTTACAAACAGAATTTAATAGATATTTTACTTTTTTTGGTACTTCTTGTTTAGTTGAATTTTACAGCAAAGAAAACAAAGAAAAACTTTTAAACTCTTACTTTGACACAATAAAAAATGAAGATAAGAGCTTTAAAATCCAAATAATTCCTTTTAAAAAAGAATTAACTCAACATTTCCAAAAAAAATACGACACTATATTGAAAAAATGTTATAAAGAACAAGAACAAGAAGAAATATATCAATTGTCATTACAAGAACAACAAATTAACGAACAAAAACAACAAAAAGAAAGCGACGAAAAGCTAGTAAAAGCATTCAAAATTGCTGGATTTGTAGTATTAGGAATAATATTCTTTCCTTTATTATTTATATTATCTATAATATTTGGAATAATGAAAAGCTTATAAAATGCCTTTTACAACCTTTTAAATATATATATGAAGCGGAAATCCGCTTCTTTTTTTATTTATAAAAATTAAAATTATGTAAATATGTAATAATACGCTTTAAAATCAATTTTAAGCGTTATTTTTTTGTATATATATAACTTATACTACATTAAAATAAATTTGATTATAACTAATTCTCGTCGCAATTATTCTGTATAACCCTTGAAAATACTAGATTTTTTCGAAAAACATTGCACAAAATTAGTATTTTACGCAATGTTACATAATATCTCATAAATTCGCTTCACTTTTTGCCCAATTAAAAGCCTATTTGTCTTCTATTTCAATAAAATTCTCTTCGTTTGTATCTGGTAACGCATTTATAACTTCTTCTGGGTTTTCTGGGTCAGTCGTAAAGTCGTTAGTCGCTTTGATTTCTTGAACGTCTCTAAGTCCTCCATAGTTTTTCTCTCTAAAAATATAAACTGGTGCTGGTATTTTTCCAGTAGCTGCTAAATTAGCCTCAGCAGCGGAAATTACTGACTTTGCTTTTTTTATGACGTCTAAATAAATGGCTGCATCTCTACAATTACCACCTTTTTCATTCCCATAATCATAAAAAGTCGATTTAGGAAGACCTGAAACCAAAACCAAGTGTTCGTATCTAGGTAAAACACCTTCTTTAAAAGCCATTTCAAAAAGTTCATCAAAACGTTCAGCAAGTTCTTCAGGAGACTTAACTCTATCAGGACAAAGTTTAGCAACTTTCATAGCAAAACCTAAAGTTTTTTTCACATCATCTTTAGGAATATTATCTCTATTTTGCATAGCACCAATATTTCTTCTACCCATAGAACTACTCATAAAAAACACCTCTTTTACAAATTTAATATAATTATATCAAAAGAAAACGAAAAAGTCTAGAGGGGGATACAGGTATAAAAAATAGAATAAATTTTGGAAGGGGAGTAGGGTTAAGTAGTATTAATTGGGAAAAAATAATAGAAAAATAAATTTAGGGCAAGAAGTAAAAAATCTTGAAAGTCGCTAAATTTATGGAAAAAATGGACATCAAAACATTTAAAAATGAAAAACTTGCCCTGCTTGCCCCAACATTTGCCCTATAAAAATCCTTATATTTCAATACTTTTATATACTATAGGGCAATAGGGTAATATATATATATACTATACGTAAAGAAGAATATAGAAAATAAGTATATAAATATATAAACATAAAATATATATATTAATAATAGGGGGTAAAATTGCCCTTTTGCCCCAAAGCTTATTTTTCAGTACTTTGCGCGTTTTTAAAAAGTGGAGTTATGGTTGCCCTCACGCTACTATAAAGAGTTTTTATCAACCTTTTTTAAAAAAATGCTTTTTAGGGTGTATTTTAACTAACTACTATATGGAGTTTTTGTTTGTCTAAAATAGATTTTTAAATTCCATATTGTATTATAAAAAAATACATTTTTATATTGACAAAAAATAAAATATGTGTTAATATGATACCAACATAAAAGAAAAACATAAATATAATATGTAAAAAAGAAGGAGGTAAAATAGTGGAAGTTGAAAATAAAAGATGTGGAAATTGTGGAAGATATCCATTTTGTGAAACAACTAAAGGAGCAAATGACTGTTGTTGTTATTGGCTTAAATGTATTATTAAATGAAAACAAAGATTAGGAGGGTATAAATGAACGATGAATAATAATAAAGAGTATGTAAGTTTAAGTTTAGAAAAATATAATGAGCTTTATGATAAAGCTAAAAAATATGATGAATTAATTGATAAAGCCATTGAAAGCTTAAAAAATATGTTAAGTAACGAAGAAGGTAATCATATTCCAACAATAGATAGTAATTTTGATAATGATATATCAGAGGAACGGTTTTAAAGTTGGAGATAGAGATAGAGTTAAAGTGAAACTTATTAATATGACAGGAACTATAACAAATATTAATTATTTTAATAGAACATTTTTTATAAAGTTTGACGATAACTTTTTAGCTGATACTTGGTATAGATTTGATGATATAGAAAAATTAAATGAAAGTGAGGAAAAATGAGTTATAAAGTAAAAAAAAATGAATACAAAAAATATGATGAAATTATATATGCTAAAAGAATAATAGTAAATAAATCAAGTAATGATTTTAATGACGAATCTGAATATAAATTACAGAAAGTAAGAATATATGGAGAAACGAAAACAGGTAAAAGTTATATTGTAGACAGTTATGGAAAGTTTAAATTTAAAGTTTTAAAATCACAAGTATTTTTAAGTATTGAAGATATGAAAAATAAAATAGATAATATACAAAATTTTAATTTACAAGATTATGAAAAAGAATATTTATTAAAATATTATAGTAAATAAAAAAATAAATTTTAAAGGAGGATTGAATGTTAAAAATTAAAGAAATTTTATTTAAAACAATGTTAAGTGATGGATATGAATACGAAGATAGATATATTTTTAAAGGTAAAATTGAAGAACTAAAAAAATTCAACTTTAAAAAATTAAATGTTAACGATTTGATAGAAGAATTAAAAGTTAAAGTAGGAGAAAATGAAAACATTTATTATAAAAAAAGCGGACTTGGATATTTTATTGCTTTTATAGAAGATGGAAAAATGGTTTTTATGTCAGGAGTTCCGATTTGGTGGATTGGTGATGAAGAAGAAACCAATTATTATAATGATTTATTAGAACTAGAAAACGGGGGTTTAGTTGAGAAAGTGAGGAGGTAATTAAATGGATATAGATACAACAGAAGGGAGGAAAAATAAATGAATATATTTTTTTAATATTAGGATTTATCATAATAATATCTTTATTATTTATATGGATAAGTGGATTAGAAGAAGAAGCAGAACATTATTATGATAGTGAATGGATAAAAAAACAATAAATTATTCGAGGAATTGGAGGACAAGTAATGCGGATTTATTATATTTATTTTGTGGATTTTAGGAGCTTATGATTGGTTTGTAGCATTATTACTTTATTTAATTTATTTATTCTTTTATAAGAAGGAGGACACATAATAATGAACCATGCTCAATTATGGACTAAAATTGAATAAAAAAAATAAATAATTTTAATAAGGAGGAAAAAATGGAAACTAAGGAAATTAAATTAAGAAAAAACAAAAAAGTATTAGCAGAAGGTTATAAAGCAATAAAATATGATTTATCAACTAAAGGAATTAATAATTTTAGATACGGAATTAAAGATGCAGATATTATAGGAAAAGCTTTTACAGTAGATGGAGATATAAAAGAATGTAAATGGGGATTACATTTTAGCAAAGACCCAGCAAATGTATTTAACTTTTATGAACCTTTAGGATATAACAGATATTTTAAAGTACAAGCATTTGATGAGGTTATAGATACTGACGATGGATTAAAGAGTGTAGCAAGAACAATAAAATTTGTAGAAGAATATGACATTATGCAGTTTATTGAAATAATAAAGAAGTTTGATAGAAAATCAATAAATGATACAGTAAATCGTAGTGATGCAGTAAATTATAGCAATGCAGTAAATTATAGCAATGCAGTAAATTGTAGTTATGCAGTAAATCGTAGTGATGCAATAAATTGTAGTAATGCAGTAAATCGTAGCAATGCAGTATGTAATAGCAATGCAGTATATTATA